>JANMGI010000725.1:0-7327 GCA_031374565.1 Paracoccaceae bacterium
GTGGTGTTGCCGGCAAACGTTGCGTCATCGGTGATCGTGAAGGCATCCGCGGTCACCTCGCCCAACACGGTGCCTTCGATCCCCAAAGGCAGGATGAAACTGCGCCGCCAATCGATCCGCGCCGAGATACGGCCAATGTCGCGACCATCGGGAATGTCATCGCTGTCGGTTCCGTCCAGCGGGCTGGTCGAGACGCGATACTGGTTGTGGGTCTGCAACCGCAGCCCGCCTTCGCCGCCCAACGGCCCAAGGGCAAAGCGGCGGTGAAAGGTCAGGTCGGCGACGACCGAGGGGATCGCGCTGTCCACCTCATCATCGCGCAGGGTCTGGAAGCTGATGATCCGGGCCGAGATATGCTCGTTCCGCCGTGTGCGCTTGATCTCGATCCGGCTGTCCAGGCGGTCGGCATTGCCCAGACCGTAATCCAGCATATAGGCCGGATCAGTCACTGTTCTGCCGTCGAAGGTCAGCTGGAACTTTTCGGGCAGGGTAAAGGCCCCGGTCACGCGCAGATAGCCCCGCGTCTTGCCGGGGATCAGGTCATCCTTGCTGACCGAGCCGGTGACTTCGATCAACCCGGTCGCGAACGCCTGCCGGTAGCGCAGGCCAAGCGTCTCGCTTTGCCGCGCGGTCAGATAGGGGGTCAGCGTCAGGTCGGCCGACTGTCCAAGCACGATGAAATACGGCACCTTGATCCCGGTCCCCAGGTCCGAGGTGGTGCGGATCGACGGCATCAGAAAGCCGGTCGCGCGTTTCAGCGTCGGGTCGGGCATCCGCAGTCGCGGGATATACAAGATCGGCACGCCCGCCAGCCGGAACTGGGCGCGGTCGAAATAGATCTGCCGCTCCACCTCGTCATGCACCACCCGGCGGGCCCGGATCTCCCAAAGGGGTGTCGGGCTGCCTTTGCAGACCTTGCAGGACGATGCGGTAACGGTCTGCAACGCCGTGTAGCGCCCGGCGACCCGCACCATCCGGTTCGCGGCCATTTGCAGCTGCTGGTTCAGGACCAGCCGCGCGCTGGTCAGAATGCCCTCCGACAGGTCCGCAGCAAGATCGGCCTGATCCGCCAGGATCAGCGTGTCACCCGACTCCTCAGTCAGCACGATGGGACCGCTGATCTCCAGCCGGTTGGTCGCCTGATCAAAGACGATGCGGCTGGCTTTCAGGCGGCGGCCCTTGAAGAAGACCTCGACATTGCCGTCCGCGATCAGCTTGGTGTCCCCAGTGATCTGCAAGCTGTCCGATACCAGCGTCGCCTGATCCTGCGCCAGTGCGGGCAGGGCGAGAGTGATCAGCAGCGTGAAAAGTGTCAGAAGACGGCGCATGTCAGCCGTCCTCCAGATGCAACAGCAGGCCAAGCGACAGCATGATCGCCGCGACTGGCGGGCTCCATGCCGCAAGGGCAATCGGGATTTGCCCAGTATCGCCAAGCGCTTGCGCGAAGTTGCGCAGAAAGAAAAACCCGAAACCCGCCAGCAGGGCGTAAAGCACCATCTTGCCGGTCCCGCCAAAGCGCACATGCCGCATGGTGAACCCCGCGGCCACCAGCACCATCGCCGCCAGAAGCAGCGGCTGCGCCAGCTCCATCTGATACCAAAGCTTGTAGGCCTTGGCTGAAAATCCCGCCCGCTCCAGATCGCCGATATAGCCCGGAAGGTCCCAGAACCCGATGGCCGACGGCGTGCCGAAACTGTCGCGGATGCGTTCCGGCGTCAGGTCCGAGGGCAGGGCGACCGGTCCCTGGTCCACCACCGCCGTCAGCTCCGGGTTCGGCGCGCCCAGATCCCAAACCTTCGTGCCCGTCAGCTCCCAGGCGCCCTGCACCAGTTCGGCCGTCTCCGCCTCGACCCTTTGCGTCGGGCGGCCTTCCAGGTCGAAACCCAGGAACGTCACCCCGAAAAGCTCGGTCCCGTCCAGGTTCGACCGCGCCGCCTGGATCACCGTCTGCCCCTCGACCGACCCCTGCCGCAGCCACAGCCCCGTATCGGCCACCGACAGCACCGACCGCCCGCCCTGGCTGAGCGTAGACACCTTGTCGTCGTAAGCCTTCGACGTCGCCGCCACCAACGGGTTGAGGAACGCCACCGCCAGCAACCCCAGCGCCACCGACACGGCCAAGGGCGTCATCAGGAACCGCAACCCCGACCGCCCCGCCGCCCGCACCACCACCAGCTCTGATGATCGCGCCAGCCCCAGGAAATTCGCAATCGCCCCCATCACCATGATCAACGGCAAAATCTGGTACAGCGTCGCCGGCACGCTCAGCAGCGACAGTTGCGCCGCCCCCGCCAACCCCACACCCGCGTCCGAGAACTTGCGCAACTGCTCGATCATGTCGATCAGCATCAGGATGACGAAGAACGCCAGGAACACCCGCATCACCGTGCCCAGAAACCGCCGCGCGATGTAAAGGTTCAGCGTCACGCCAGCCCCTCCAGCCGCTTTGGCCGCCGCCGGGGTCGCTGCGCCTGCCACAAAAGCCCCACCGCCATGATACCCCCCAGCGCCGGGGCCAGATAGACCGCCGGCCACGCCCCCGCCGAGGCGATGGCCGCGCTTCCCCCCCAGGTCCACACCAGCTGCATCCCGATCAAGAGGCCCACCGCCAGCGCCATCTGCCGCCACAGGCCGAAGCGCGAAAAACTGCCCAGCATCAGCGCCGCAAACCCCAGAAGAGGTGCCGCCACCCCCATCATCGGGGCCGCCAGCCGGGTGTGACCTTCCTCCAGCAGTTGCGCAGCACTGGCCCCTGTCGCAGCCAGCGCCTCGGGCGAAGCGTCCAGAAGCACCCGGGTTGGCAGGGCACTTATCGCGATCTGCGACGCCTCGCCGACCTGGATAAGCCCCGCAAGGTCCAGCGTGAAATCGGCAAACCGCGTGACCGACATCCGCGCATCCGACCGGGTCAGGGTCTGGGTCGACCCATCGACCATCACCAACTTTGGCGCAACCTCACCCCGCACCAGAAACGCCTTGCGCGCAGAATGCACCTGCCGCACGTCCTCGGCTCGCTCGTCCGACAGGAACAGGTCCAGAAGCTCGCCTGTCGGGCTGATCTCGCGGATGTACAGCGTGATCCCCTTCGACGGATGTATGAACTGCCCCGCGTTCAGGAACCGCGCGGTCACATTTTCGGTGATCTCTGCCGACCGTTCACCCAAGATACGCTGGCTGGCGGGCACCAGCAGATTGGTCAGCACCAACTGCATTGCCATGACGCACAGCCCGAAATAAAGCACCGGCCGCGCCAGCCGAAAGGCGGAAAATCCCGTGGCCTGCATCACCACAAGCTCGGATTCCTGCATCAGGCGGTTGGTCACGTAGACCGAGGCCGCAAACGCCGCCACCGGTAGCACCAACCTTATCGCGTTTGGCAGGGTCAGAATTGAGAACTCCAGAAACACCAGTGCCGACTGCCCGTCCCCGATCAGCTGGTCAAACAGGCCCACCGCCCGGTTCACCCAATAAACCGCAACCAGCACCAAGGCGAAAAAGCCAAACAGCGCGAGCAGTTGCGACACGATATATCTGTCGAATCTAGACACGCCCGACCTGACCCCTACAACATCTAGGCGGAACCCTAGCGGAATTCACCGGCGGCGAAAACTGGTATCTGGCAAACGCCGGTGCCCGGTTGTAGCCTTCCGGCAAGCTGCCGCCAATGGTGCGGCACCCGCACCTTGACAGGAAGAATCCATGCCGAAACCACTGCCGATCCAGTTCCAGGCCACCGATCTTGAGGCGCTCTCCAGCCAGAAGGGCCGCATCGCGGTTCTGGCCGATGCAGACCAGCCCACAAGCCCCGGCTTTCGCCGCCTTGACCGGCTGACAAAGGGGGCGCTGGCCCGTGCCTACGGGTCCGAGGCCTTTGGCAAGCTGAAGCCGGGTGAAGCGATGGACCTGGCCTATCCGCCCGGACTTGCCGCCGATTCCGTCCAATTGATCCGGCTGGGAAAGAAGGCTGATCAGGCGCAGGCCCGCAAGGCCGGGGCCGCAGTTGGAAAGGCGCATGGGGCAGGGGGCTCGCTTGTGCTGGCCGAAAGCCATGCCCGCGCCGCCGACATCGCTTTCGGTCTTGCGATGCGCGCCTATGATTTCGACACCCACAAAAGCGGCGAGAAGACTGCCCCCGGTCCGGTCACTCTGATGGCTGCCAACCCGGAGAGCGTTGCCAAGGTAGCCGCCCCGATGGCCGCTGTCGCCGAAGGCGTGTTCTTCACCCGCGATCTGGTGAACGAGCCCGCCAATATCCTGACCACCGATGATTTCGCCGCCCGCCTTGCCGCGATGCACGAGCTTGGTCTTGATGTCGAAATCCTTGAGGAAGAGGCGCTGGCAAAGCTTGGCATGGGCGCACTTCTCGGTGTGGGGCAGGGGTCGGAAAGTCCCTCCAAGATCGTGGTGATGCAATGGAACGGCGGCAAAAAAGGTGACGCCCCCTTTGCGCTGATCGGCAAGGGCGTGGTCTTCGACACCGGTGGCATCTCGATCAAGCCCGCGGGCGGAATGGAAGAGATGACGATGGACATGGGCGGCGCGGGCGTCGTTGCAGGCGTCATGCGGACCCTTGCGCTTCGTGGGGCAAAGGCCAACGTCGTGGGCTTGGTCGGGCTGGTGGAAAACATGCCTGACGGAAAGGCCCAACGCCCCGGTGACATCGTGACATCGATGAAGGGCGACACAATCGAGGTGATCAACACCGACGCCGAGGGCCGTTTGGTCCTGGCCGACGTGATGTGGTATGCGCAGGACCGTTTCAAGCCGACCGGCATGATCGACCTTGCCACCCTGACTGGCGCAATCATCGTGGCGTTGGGACATGAGAATACCGGTGTCTTTTCCAACAACGACGAGCTTTGCACTGCCTTCCTTGCCGCCGCGAAGGCCGAGGGCGAAGGCGCCTGGCGGATGCCGATGGGCGACGCCTATGACGCCAAGCTTAAATCCCGTCTTGCCGACATGATGAACGTCGGCGGCCGCGACGGCGGGGCCATCACTGCCGCTCAGTTCCTTCAGCGCTTCGTGAAGCCCGACACACCCTGGTGCCACCTCGACATTGCGGGGACCGCGCTCTTGAAATCCGACTCGACGCTTGCGCCCAAAGGGGCAACGGGCTGGGGAGTCATGGCGCTGGACCGGCTGATCCGCGACATGTGCGAGAAGTGACGAAAGGTGTGGGCCGATGGGCACGGTGATGTTCTTCCACCTGATGCAATCGGCCCCCGCCGATACTCTGTCCGTCAATGCGCCGCGCGCCTTGGGGCAGGGCTGGCGCGTTCTGGTGCGGGGCACTGACCGCGCGGCCCTCGACCGGCTTGACGCCGACCTCTGGCTCAAGGGCGGCGACGAAGGCTTTCTGCCGCACGGGCTGGAAGGCGGCCCACATGACGCCGACCAACCCGTGCTTCTGGGCCTTGGTGCGCCCGTGAACGGCGCAAAGGTGATTGCTCTGGTAGACGGGGCTGCGGCCACAGATGTCGAGATTGCGATGATGGAAAGGGTCTGGGTCCTGTTTGACGGCAATGACCCGGACCGTCTGCAAGCCGCGCGCGGACAATGGAAGGCCATGACGGGTGCAGGTCACGCCGCACAATATTGGTCCGAAGAGTCGGGGAGGTGGGAGAAGAAGGCCGAAAGCGCTGCAGCGTCAGGCTAGGTCTCACAAGTCTTTTCGAAGGATTTTGGCCCGGTTCAAAACATTAACACCACCTTAACAGAAAAACACAAGCCATTGAAATTCAACAGACTACCAACTTTGTCCACCGTGGACACTCACTGCCGCAGGATCAGCTTTCCGCCGTCGAACTCCATCCGGAACTGCCCCAGATAGTCCATCCCAAGCAGCGACTGGTCCAGCGCCCCCTCGGTCACGAAGGCCTGGAACCCCTCGTTCCGGAACGGTCCCAGCTCGACCAGCGGCAGCGTCACCCGCGCTGTCCGGACCACCCCGTTCGCCGTGCTCGCCTCACCCAGAAAACTCAGGGTGGCCGGGTCAATCCCCAGCGTCTCGGCATCCTTCCCCGCCAGCACCATCCCCGACGCGCCGGTGTCGACCATGAACGGCACCCCGGTCCCGTTGATCGTCATCGTCAGATAATAGTGCCCATCCTCGGCCCGCGGCACCTCGACCGACCCGTCCTGCGCCACCTCCTGAACCGGCATGATATCGCGCCGGATGTCCGACCAAAGCCCGTAGCCGGCCATCATGCCGACGAAGATCAACCCCCAGGCCAGCGCCATCCGCAGGGCCTGTCCCATCCGCTGGCGGAACTCGACCATGACCCAGCCGCCAAGCGCGACCAGTATGAGTGCAAGGTAGCCCACGCGGGCCATGGTTTCGCCGTCCATCCGTTCCTCCGGTTCGGGTAGATATGGGGGCCGGGGCAAGCCTTGGGAAGGTCAGTTGATCAACCCGGTCCCCTTCACCCCGTCGATCACAAACTGAACCGAAAGCGCGGCCAGCAGCATGCCGAGAAGCCGGGTGATCACGATGGTTCCCGTCCGCCCCAGCATCCTTTCCAAAGGCGGCGAGGCAAGAAGGAACGCGTAGGTCACGACGATCATCGCAAGCATCAGCGCCAGCACCGCAAAGGTCCCGCTCCACCCCGGCCCCGACTGCCCGACCAGCAGGATCACCGAGGCAATCGCCCCCGGCCCGGCAATCAGCGGTGTCGCAAGCGGAAAGACCGAGGGGTCATGGTCCGGCTCTGCCTGCTGCCCCTCCCGCCGCTGGGTGCGGCGCTCAAAAAGCATGTCAAGCGCGGTCAGGAACAGAAGGATCCCCCCAGCGATGCGGAAAGCGGGCATCGAGATGCCAATGAACGACAGGATCGCCTCACCCGCCAGCCCGAAGAGCAGCAATAAAACCGCCGCGATGATGCAGGCCCGCCGCGCCATCGCCCGACGCTTGTCGGCGTCCATGCCACGGGTCAGCGCGATGAACAGGGGCACGATACCGGGCGGGTCGATCACCACGAACAACGTTGCGAAAGCAGTGATCAGGAAGGCGGTTTCGGGCATCATCGCTCCCATGTTTCCGGTAGGCTAGGCAAAGGCCTGGGCTTTGGGAAGCGGAACCTTGCCCCGTCTGACGATGTACGTATGGAGCGGTCTGGCACTGTTGATACGCAGGTTGCGCGTTGGTCGGGCAGTGGAGTCAAAGTTGTATCTACAGTTGCGTCATATATACAGGTGTATATACTCTCCAGTTAGCCAGCCTAACCCGTTGCGCCTTCAAGCTTTTCCTGCGCCAGCATCCACAGTGCCTCGGCCTTGTCGAGGGCGCCCATCACTTCGGCATACTTCTTGTTCCAGGTCTCAAGCT
>JANMGI010000003.1:0-1922 GCA_031374565.1 Paracoccaceae bacterium
CGCCCATGCGGCCCAGCATCGCCCCGGCAAAACCGCTGTCGGCATCGCGCCCGTCCAACTCTCTGCTGACCTTCGCCAGCGCGGCGCGGCCGATCCAGTAGGCCGAGCCTTCGTCGCCAAAAAGATCGCCCCAACCGCCTACCCGGTGCGTGCCAAACGGACCCCGCGCCCAGGCCATCGATCCGGTGCCCGCCAGCACCAGCACCCCATCCGCCCCGGCCAGCGCGCCGTTGAAAGCCAGTTCCACATCGTTTGCTACCCGGCAACCTGTGCCGAAAAGCTGTGCTGCAAGTTGCGACTGGCGGAGGGTGATGTCGGCGATCTCGCCATGGTAGGGCAGGCCAAGCACCGCCTGGGTGACCGGCCCGGCAGCGTCGGCAAGTGTGGCCAAAGCTACCTCCCACTCCGGCCCGGCAGTCGGGTCCAGCCCCGCCGTCCGCTGCCGCCAAAGCACCCGGCCCGTTGCGTCCACGACCACCGCTTCGGTCTTGGTCCCGCCACCGTCGATGCCAAGGACCCGGCCCGTCATGGCGCAGCCGCAAGCGCAAGTCCGACGCCAAATTCGGCAAGGCGGCGCTGCCATTCGGGCGGCAACCGCGCATCGGTGACGACCTGCGCGCCAGTGCCAAGGCGACCGACGCCGTAGGTCAGGCGGCGGCTGAACTTGTCGGCATCGGTCAGCACGGTCGGCGCGTGGACACGGGTCAGCATCAGCGCGTTCAGCCGCGCCTCCTGTTCGTCCATGCCGGAGATACTGCCGTCCTCGGCGATGGCACCCGCGCCCAGAAACAGCTGGTCGAACCACAACCGCTCCAGCGCCGCTTCGGCCAGCATCCCGACCATGGACGCATTCTCGCGCCGCATCGTCCCGCCCAGCAGCGTCACAGTCACCTGTGGCGCACCCAGCAGCACCTGCGCCACCGGCAGGCAGTTGGTGAAGACGCGCAAGGGCAGGGGGTTCAGCCGCAGCCGCCGTGCCAGTTGCAACACCGTCGTGCCCGCATCCAGAAAGACCGAGGTGTCTGGCCGAAGCAGGTGATAGGCGGCTTCGCCGATGGCGCGCTTCAGGGGCAGGTTGATCTGCTCACGGTGCTCGAAGGCAATCTCGACGCCCGAATCCTCGGCGATTTGAGCCCCGCCATGGGTGCGGACAATCTGGCCCTCAGCCTCCAGCGCCAGAAGATCGCGGCGGACAGTCGGTTCCGAAGCCCCGACGGCCAGCGCAAGTTCGGCGATGCTGGAGTGCCCCTTGGCAAAGAGGTGTTGGCGAATGGCGGTGGCGCGGTCAAGCTTCATGACAACCCGCAATGCGTTCGGGTCAATTCAGTGGCAAAGCGCTTTCACTGTCAATCAAAGAGTTGATCATTTCTGATCATTATGGGCGTTACGTGTGATTGCAGAAGATCAGGCCGTCTCGCGCAGTTTCTGAATTGGTGGGGGCGCATAGCCTCCCAGACGAGAGGTGCGAAGGCCCAGACCCACCATTGCCTCGGCCAGCTTGACCGCACAGGTGACGCCGTCCAGCACTGGCAGACCGTGTTCAGCTGACAGCCGACTGGCCAGATCGGCCATCCCCGCGCAGCCAAGGACAATCGCCTCGGCCCGGTCTTCGGCCACCGCCCGGCCGATTTCCGCGCTGATCCGGTTGCTGGCGTCGGACCCTGGACGCTCCAGCTCCAGCACCGCGACCTCTGACGACCGCACGCGGGCGCAACGGGTGGCAAGGCCGTATTTGTGCAGATTGTGCTCCAGCGCCGGGACCGAACGGGCCAGCGTCGTGACGACCGAGAATTTGTTCGCGATCATCGAGGCGAAGTGGTAGGCGGCCTCGCCGATCCCGATCACCGGGCGGTCGGTCAGACAACGCGCGGCGTCAAGGCCGGTGTCATCGAAGCAGGCGATGATCACCGCGTCAAAGCCGG
>JANMGI010000020.1:0-7601 GCA_031374565.1 Paracoccaceae bacterium
CGCCCGCCAAACGCCGAACCCTGCGACACACCCCACCGACAAGCGGCCACCAACAAGAGCGCCCGAAAGATAGCGTCAATCCGCGAAGGGATCTGTCACCAGGATCGTGTCGTCGCGCTCAGGTGAGGTGGAAAGTAGGGCGACCGGGCACTGGATCAACTCTTCGATCCGCCTGACATACTTGATCGCCGCCCCCGGCAATTCGGCCCATGACCGTGCCCCGGCGGTGGTCTCGGACCAGCCTTCCAGCTCTTCGTAGATGGGCCGGCAGCGCGTCTGCGCATCCGCCGCGATGGGCAGATAGTCCAGCCGCTCGCCGTCCAGATCATAGGCCACGCAGATCTTCAGCGTCTTGAACCCGTCCAGCACGTCCAGCTTGGTCAGCGCGATGCCCGAGACACCGGAGGTCGCACAGGTCTGCCGCACCAGCACCGCATCGAACCAGCCGCAGCGCCGCTTGCGGCCTGTGACCGTGCCGAACTCATGCCCCCGTTCGCCCAGACGCTCGCCGTCCCCGTCGAACAGCTCTGCCGGAAACGGGCCTTCGCCCACGCGGGTCGTGTAGGCCTTCACGATCCCCAGCACGAAGTCGATGGCCGTCGGCCCCACCCCCGTCCCCGTCGCCGCCTGCCCCGCGATGGTGTTGGAGCTGGTGACATAAGGATAGGTCCCATAGTCGATGTCCAGCAAAGACCCCTGCGCGCCCTCGAAGAGGATGCGCTTGCCCGCCCGCCGCGCCTCGTTCAACACCTTCCAGACTGGCCCGGCGTAGGGCTTGATCTGCGGTGCAATCTCCAGAAGGGACGCCTTCAGCGCCACCGCATCCACCGGCTCCAGCCCCAGCCCGGCCCGCAGCGCGTTGTGGTGGGTCAGAAGCCGCCCGATCCGGGTGTCCAGCGTCGCCGCATCAAACAAGTCCGCGACCCGGATCGCCCGGCGACCCACCTTGTCCTCGTAGGCCGGGCCGATCCCGCGCCCGGTGGTTCCAATCTTCGCCACGGTTGTCTGCTGCTCGCGCCCCCGGTCCAACTCGCCATGGATCGGCAGGATCAGACTGGCGTTTTCAGCCAGCATCAGGTTCTCGGGGGAAATCGCCACCCCCTGCCCGCGCAGCTTTTCAATCTCGGCCACCAGATGCCAGGGGTCCACAACCACACCGTTGCCGATGACCGACAGCTTGCCGCCGCGCACGATCCCGCTGGGCAAAAGCGACAGCTTGTAGACCGTGTTGCCGATGACCAGCGTGTGCCCGGCGTTGTGCCCACCCTGAAACCGCGCGATCACATCGGCGCGCTCGCTCAGCCAGTCGACCAGCTTGCCCTTGCCCTCATCGCCCCATTGGGCACCCACTACGACGACGTTGGCCATGACATGATCTCCCGGTTCTTTGAAACCGCCTGTCCTATAGCGGGCAGCGGGCGCGGGGGGAACGGCAAAATGCCGTTTCAGTCGGCGAGACGGCCAATGGGGATGAAATCCGGGCAGCCCGGGTGCAAAGGGCCGCCGCTGACGTCGCCAGCCCAACGATCCACCTGTAGCCCAGAAGCAAGGATCAGCCCGGAAAGCTCGTCAAACCCCGGGAAGGCCAGCCGCGACAGCGCCTGCAAATGCCGCCCGTTTGGCAGACGATAATGTGTTTCAAGGGCAATGATCCCGGGGGCCACTTCCCGTGCCGCGTTCCACCGCTCGACTATCCCGTGCTCGGGATGTGGCAAAATCCTGAGGGTGTCCGCCTGCCGCCAAGCCTCCCATTCCCGAGCGTCGGGATTGCGGCTGTCAAGGAAGAACCGCCCGCCCGGGGCAAGATGACGCTTAATCACCCCCAGAACCGCCGCCCGGTCACTGCGCGCCAGCAACGTCTGAAAGGCGTGCCCAATCATCACTACCGCGTCGAAGCACTGCCCCAGTGCAAGGACTTGCGCATCTGACTGAACCCACCTCACCTGCGCACCTCCCTCCCGGGTCCTGGCAATGTCCAGCATTGCGCCCGCCGGATCGACCCCGACGGCTTCGATCCCCCGCGTTGCCAGCGCCGCTGTGAAGATTCCCGTCCCGCAACCAAGGTCCAGCACCGACCCCGCAGTCCCGACCAGCGAGACGAACCAGTCATGGTCCGGCCCCCACGGGCAATCCCAGTCGTAGAACGCTGCAAGGGCCGGATCGTGGTATTGTGCCTCGGCCATGCGGCGGTCCCCCTGTCGCATGCCACACTGGACAAATCGCACCCCGTTTGTCACCCCTTTCATCAGAGACAACAAAAGGACCGGATCATGGGCTTCCTTCTGCGGTGGCTTGGCGCGTTTCTGCTTCTGGCGGCGATCTTCAACCCGACCTCATGGAACTACGTTACCTGGGCGCGTGACAGTTGGGCGGACCAGATGCCGCTTATCGTCTTCGCCGGGCTTATCCTTGCGGTCATCGCCATGGTCTACCTCGTCTCGACCATGCGCTCGATCGGCATTCTGGGTGCGCTTGTGATCGCTGCGGTTTTTGCTGCCGGGCTTTGGGTCCTGACCGACTGGGGGCTTCTGGGCCTGCAAAACTCCGCCCTCAACGTCTGGCTCACGATACTTGTGTTGTCGCTGATCCTTGGCATCGGCATGTCCTGGTCGATCCTGCGCCAGCGGATGTCCGGCCAGCAAACCACGGACGAAGTCGATGGCTGACACCTTCCTCTACCTCACCCTCGGCACCAGCGACGTGGCGCGCGCTACCCGGTTCTACGACGCGGCGCTTGCCCCCCTCGGCATGATCCGCCGCGCCACCGAGCCGGACGAAGTCGGCTACGGCCACCCCGCCGACAGCCGCACGCGGATCTGGATCACCCTGCCCTACGACGGCAAAGCCGCCTCGGTGGGCAACGGCTCGATGCCCGCCTTCGTGGCCCCCAGCCAGCAGGCCGTGCGGGACTTTCACGCCGCCGCCCTCGCCGCCGGAGGCACCGACGAAGGCGCCCCCGGTCTGCGCCCCTACGGTGCGGCCTTCTATGCGGCTTATGTCCGCGACCCCGACGGCAACAAGCTGTCGGCCGTGCACGAAGGTCCGGGCTGAACAACCCGCCGTCAGGCAGTTGCTCTTTTCCAAATACTCCCGCGCGGAGCGCTTCTGCATTTTCCACCCTCACCGCGGTTGGCGCCATTTCCCGGCACCCCGCCAAAGGAAACCGGCCTCCACTCTTGCACCCCCGCCCCCTTCCGCCTAGATAGGCGCGTCATTGACCGGGAAGCCCCATGGAAAACGTCGTTCTCACCATCCACCTGATCCTCGCGCTTCTCCTGATCGGCGTGGTGCTTTTGCAGCGCTCCGAAGGTGGCGGGCTTGGCATCGGCGGCGGCGGTGGCACGATGTCGGCGCGCGGGGCTGCGACGGCGATGACCAAGCTGACCTGGCTTTTCGCCGCCGCGTTCATCGTGACCTCGATCACCCTGACCATCCTGTCCACCCGTGGAACCGATAGCGGGTCGGTTGTCGATACCACGGCCAGCGCGCCCGGAACCGATGCCCCGGCCACGACCGCTCCTGCCACGACCGCACCGGCGACGACCAGCGGCGGCCTTGCCGGCACGGACCTGACCTTGCCCGGCACCAGCACGGATGCGCCGGCGAGCCCACCCCCGGCTGACGCGCCTGCGGCCCCGCCCGTGACCCCCTGATCCCACAACGGATTGCCGTCTCAAGCACCCCCGCCGCATGATCTAGCGGACCGGGCGTTGCTAACTTGTGCGGGAACCTCTATACCTCGGGTCCCGTGGTGCCGCGATTCCACCGTCCCCGAATCGCGCTTGTTTTCACGGGAGTCCCGCCTTGGCGCGTTACATCTTCATCACCGGCGGCGTGGTTTCTTCCCTCGGCAAGGGCCTTGCCTCTGCCGCCCTTGGCGCACTTTTGCAGGCCCGTGGCTACACCGTCCGCCTGCGCAAGCTTGACCCCTACCTGAACGTCGACCCCGGCACGATGTCGCCCTTTGAACACGGCGAGGTTTTCGTCACCGACGACGGGGCCGAGACCGACCTTGACCTTGGCCATTACGAACGCTTCACCGGCGTCCATGCCCGGCAGACCGACAGCATCTCCTCGGGTCGGATCTATTCCAACGTGCTGGAGAAGGAACGCCGGGGCGATTATCTGGGTAAAACCATCCAGGTGATCCCCCACGTCACCAACGAAATCAAGGACTTCCTCCGCATCGGCGATGAGGAGGTCGATTTCATGCTCTGCGAAATCGGCGGCACCGTCGGCGACATCGAAGGCCTGCCCTTCTTCGAAGCGATCCGCCAGTTCATCCACGAACGCCCGCGCGGCCAGTCGATCTTGATGCACTTGACGCTGCTGCCCTATCTGGCCGCAAGCGGGGAACTCAAAACCAAACCCACCCAGCACTCGGTCAAGGAACTGCAGTCCATCGGCCTTGCCCCTGATGTGCTGCTCCTCCGCTCCGAACACCCGATCCCCGACAAGGAACGCGAAAAGATCGCCCTCTTCTGCAACGTCCGCAAGGAGCACGTCATTCCCGCCTATGATCTGAAGACGATCTACCAGGCCCCCCTCGCCTACCATCAGGCGGGCCTTGACCAGGCCGTCCTTGACGCTTTCGGCATCACCCCCGCGCCGAAGCCCAACCTTGCCCGCTGGGAAGACGTGATGGACCGCATCACCCACCCCGAAGGTGAGGTGCGCGTTGCCATCGTCGGCAAATACACCCAGCTGGAAGACGCCTACAAATCCATCGCCGAGGCCCTGACCCATGGCGGCATGGCCAACCGGACCAAAGTGCGCGCCGAGTGGATCGACAGCGAAATCTTCGAACGCGAAGACCCCGCCCCCTACCTTGAACGCTTCCATGCCATCCTTGTGCCCGGCGGCTTTGGCGAACGCGGCACCGAAGGCAAGATTAACGCCGCCCGCTACGCCCGCGAAAAGAAGATCCCCTACCTTGGCATCTGTCTGGGGATGCAGATGGCCGTGATCGAGGCCAGCCGCAACCTTGTGGGCCTGAAGGATGCAGGGTCCGAGGAGTTCGACCAAGAAGCGGGTGCCAAACGCTTCACTCCTGTCGTCTACCACCTGAAGGAATGGGTGCAGGGCAACCACACTGTCACCCGCAAGGCCAGCGACGCCAAGGGCGGCACGATGCGCCTTGGGGCCTATACCGCGAACCTGAAAGAAGGCTCCGCCGTCGCCCGCATCTACGGCACGACCGTGATCGAAGAACGCCACCGCCACCGCTATGAGGTCGACATCCAGTACCGCGACCAGCTGGAAAAATGCGGCCTGATCTTCAGCGGCATGTCACCCGACGGCCGCCTGCCCGAGATCGTCGAGGTCAAGGACCACCCTTGGTTCATCGGCGTCCAGTTCCACCCGGAGCTGAAGTCCAAGCCCTTCGCCCCCCACCCGCTGTTCGCGGATTTTGTGCGCGCGGCGGTGGAGGGGGCGCGGTTGGTTTGAGGATTTATTGAGTTAAAAAATGGCAAAGTATATCGTGCCCTCAACTACTGAGACTGCATTTAACTGCCCCTATTGCGGTGCGCTTGCAAAACAGTACTGGCATTCAGTATTTTGCGAGTATCGGAAAGATGACCAGCCGCTTCCACAGATTTGGGGAAAAGCCACAGACGCGGATGAGGTATTTAAAAATGTTAAGGATACTGAAAAACGGGCAGAGTACGTAGCGCTCGTGAAGAAACTACAGCTGGGCTTACCTTTCAAGTCCAATGAGCGGAGAGAGACTTATCGTATGCCTGAGCTGTTTAATGTGCATGCGTCCGAATGCTTCAATTGCAAACAGTTTGCTGTTTGGATCTATGACAGCATTGTCTATCCTTTGGCGATTGAGAATCAGCCACCGAATATTGATCTTCCAGAGGAGATTAAGAGGGATTATCTCGAAGCAAGCTCAATATTGAGTCTTTCGCCACGAGGGTCTTGTGCTTTGTCTAGGCTGGCCATCCAGAAGCTCCTGAAGTACTTGGGCCTTAGTGGTCATAACATTAATGGTGATATTGCAACCCTTGTATCGCAAGGCCTGGATCAGCGCATTCAAAAGGCCCTAGATATTGTGCGGGTCGTTGGCAATAATGCAGTCCATCCGGGACAGGTGGACTTGACTGATGATCGTAGTGCTGCTGAAACTCTTCTGCGATTGATAAATCTGATTGCAGACAGAATGATTTCAGAACCTAGAGAGGTAGATGAAGTGTACGCTAAGTTACCCTCCAGTGCACGCGAGGCCATTGATAAGCGTGATTCTGGGAAGGCCTAGCAAGCTTAGGGTGGGTGCCAACCCAACATCTCCCCAACCTGCACGTGTGGCCACAGGTGGGTTGCACCCACCCTACGCTCCGCTTCACACCATCTCCACCTTCAACCGCTTCCCCACCGCCTTCGCGTATTTCCGCAGGGTCTCCACCGTCGGGGAAACCCTCCCGCCCTCCAACCGGGCGACCGCCGATTGCGTTGTCCCCATCCGCTCGGCCAAGGCCTCCTGCGTCAGACCGGCCTCGGCGCGGGCGCGGATCATGGCTTCGATCACTGCGAACTCGGCATCCGCCTCGGCATAGGCGGCTGCGAAGGCCGGGTCGGCCATGTTCTTCGCAATTAGGTCCGGAAGTTTGGTCACGACTACATCCTCTTCATCCGTTCCAGTGCAAGGTTGATGGCACGCCGTGGTGTCGCTTGCGTCTTCTTTTCGAACACGTGCAGCACAAGCACCGTGCGCCCCTCCATCGTCACATAGAGCCCGCGCGCTATCCCTTCATGGGCCGATACGCGCAACTCCCACAGCTTGCCCTCAAGATGCTTCGCGTGTGGCTCGTGCATCTTCTCCAGACCGACATCTTCCACCAGCTTCAACAGACGGAGCAGCTTTGCCCGAAGGCCCGCGGGAAGGGCTGCGATCTCGCCATCCACAACAGCGAGAGTCTCCACCGACCATCTCATCTTCGCTATATACCTTATCCGCTATGCCAAGGTCAATCCGACCCGTTCAGCATCCGGGATCATGGTGAAGAAGTTGTTAGCAGCATCTCACCACAGACACACCGCCACTGATCTATCCTCACGCGTCAGCCACATCCCCTCAGTCGCGACCACGAACCATCGCACCTCGCCCAGCGCTTTCAGCCAGGCCGCCTCTCGCTTCATTGCCACAGGGTCGGCGCAGGCCATCTCGGTGACAGCGAGGGGGCTGAACTGCATCACTGCGGCGTCAAGGTCGGCCGTGCCGGTAAAGCGGTTGCAGCCGGTGCCGCCTTTGACCTTGCCGTCGAAAGCGATCTCCAGCCAAAGGTTCGCGCCATCGGGGACCGGCTGACCGTCGATCAAAAGGGGCACCCAGATCACATCGGCGATGCGACCGACTGAGACGGAGACCCCGGTTTCAGGGTTGCCGTCAAACACGGGCGGCGTCGGTCCGCAAGCGAGTGCAAGGGCCGGGTGCAAGGCCAGCAGACCGGAGAGAGCAAAAGGGACAAGTCGGGGCATCAGGGGTGCTCCATCGGGGAATGATGCGATCCTTGCACGCTCAATGGCAGCGGCCAAGGCAGGGCTTCCCCACCCCGCAAACCAAAGGGCCGAGGCCTTTTCAGCCCCGGCCCTTGGTT
>JANMGI010000052.1:0-2223 GCA_031374565.1 Paracoccaceae bacterium
GGGCAGGACAAGATGCACAAGGCCGTGGCGGCGCTGATCAACGGCATCCTGGCGGGCGGCAACTCCGTCCGGCGGCGGTAAGACAGAAAGGGTAGGGGGTGCTCTGTTGCGACGCTGAAAACGTAGCCCGGCGGTAAGCGAAAGCTGACAGCTGGCCCCTCGCCAACCGCGGCGGTTCAAATCACCCGATCCTTTGGCGACCGCCGTGCGGCAGGATCTGTCTACAGTGTCGTCAAGCGCAGATACGGGCGCGTTTCGGTCCAGCCATTTGGGAATCGCCGGTGGGCCTCGTCGGTCTTGACCGATTTGGGGATGATCACGGCGCCGCCCGGTAGCCAGTCGGCCGGGGTGGCCACATCATGCGCGTCGTCGGTCTGAAGCGCATCGATCACCCGCAGGATTTCCGCAAAGTTGCGCCCGACGTTCATCGGATAGGTCATGGTCAGGCGGACGTTCCTGTTCGGATCAATGATGAACACCGAACGCACCGCAGCCGTTTCGCTTTCATGCGGATGGATCATGTCGTAAAGCCGCGCCACCCGGCAGTCGGGATCCGCCACGATGGGGAAGGTGACCGTCGTGTGCTGCGTCGTGTCCACGTCCTTGATCCATCTCAGATGCTCGGCGACGGTATCGGTGGATAGGCCAAGGGGTTTCACATGCCGCTTGGCAAAGGCATCGGCAAGCTGCGCAGTCCGCCCGATCTCTGTGGTGCAGACTGGGGTGAAATCGCCTGGATGGCTGAAGAAGAAGACCCAGTCTGTGCCGATCCAGTCATGAAAGCTGATCGGTCCGGTCGAGGTTTCGGCAGTGAAATCAGGGGCAATGTCACCGATATGTAGGCTCATGGCTGCGGTTCCTGTGCGGCGCTTGGCCGGTTCTGAGTGAGATCTCGGGTTATGGTGCAGAAGCGGGTGCAAGGGCGGCAAGCACAGCATTGGGAGTGATCGGTATATGAGTGACCCGTGCCCCCGTTGCTGCAAAGATCGCGTTTGCAATGGCGGGGGCGATCACCGTGGTTGCGGGTTCACCAAGGCCCACTGGCACCTCGGCGCTGTCGACAAAGCTGATGTCAAGCACAGGCACATCGCCGATCCGCAGGGGCGTATAAGTGTCGAGGTTGGTGTCACGCACCTCGCCCGCCACGAACTCCGTCCCCTCATACAACGCCATGCTAAGGCCCCAAAAGGCAGCTCCTTCGGTCTGGGCATGGGCGGAGTCGGGGTCGATGATGGTGCCAGCATCGGTAACGATGGTCAGTTTTACGACGGTGACGACGCCGGTTGCCGCATCCACCGTCACCTCTGCCACGCAGGCAACCCAAGTGGGCATGCCGCGTTCCTGGCCGAAACTGGTGGCAATCCCGCGTGCCGATCCCACGGGCAGGGCCGTGCCCCATCCCGCCTTCTCGGCAACCTGTCGCAGCACCTCGGCCTGCCGCTTGGCACCGCCCTTGTCGTTGACCGTCACCCCGGCATTGCGCCCGACGCCGGTCAGAAGTCCCAGCCGGAACGCCAAGGGATCAGTGCCCACATGCGCCGCCGCCTGATCCATGAAGCTTTCCAGCGCCCAGTTGGTCCAGCCGGGGCCGACTGACCGCAGCCAGCCGGGGCGGAAGGTGGTATTGGCCAGATCGTTGGACAAGGCGCGCACCTTTTGCGCACCTACCTCATACCAGTGATCCGCGCCGGAAATCGCAAAGGGATCATAGGGTTCCCCATTGGTCCCCTTGGGCATGAAAAAGGCCGCCATCACCTGCGTCGGCCAACCTGCCGCCGCGTGGTGTTCCATCCCCGTGACTTCTCCCTTGTCATCAAACGCCATCCGCAGGGTCTGGACAGAAGGTGAGCGCACAGAGTCAAACCGCGCATCATCAGCGCGGGTAAGGATCATCTTGACCGGGCGGCCAAGCGCCTGCGCCGCCAGCGCCGCCGGGATCGCATAGTCGCCGTTGAGCCTGCGGCCAAAGCCGCCGCCGATGGGATAGGTGCGCATCAGCACCTTCGCCTCGTCACGGCCGAGGGCCACGGCAAGCTGCGGCAGGATCAGGCTTTGCCACTGGTTGCCGGTATGCACCTCCATCACGCCATCCACCTCGACCGCCAGGGCGTTCAGGGGCTCCATCTGGAAATGGAGGACGGTGGCGGTGGTGTAGGTTTCCTCAATCCTTGAGGCAGCGGCGGCAAAGGCCTCAGGGGTGTCGCCGCCCCCGGTGTCGAGAAG
>JANMGI010000165.1:0-7445 GCA_031374565.1 Paracoccaceae bacterium
CCTGTCTCACCAGCCGGATCGACTGTCGGATCGAAAGCGACTTCATCACGACGATCGACGGCGACGGCCTCGATGCGCTGCACCTTCGCGAATACCTAGAAGCTTGGGATGACCGGAACGCGTTCGGTATTTCCCATGTCGGCTGGGGTGTGAACTCGGGCGCTAAGTGGGTCACCGCCGCCATGTACGACAAGCGCGACATGCAGGCAGTCGAATTCCGGGCGATTGCAGGGTCGTTCCTGTGGTCAACGGGCGCCAACCAGTATGCCGGCCGGTACACGCTGGGCCACTTCGACTTGCCGATGCGCAACTGCACAATTGCCCTCGACGGGCGCGTCGTCGTCAAGGACGGCGTTCTGCAAGGAGACCTTGCCTGATGAACGTTCAAACCCCAGCGCAAACCCATGGTGCCGCAATGCCGATGAGCAGCCCGGCCGATTACTACGACATGTCACGCGTCCGCCCCGAAGTGGCGGCGGCGTTGACGAAGATCAACGCGATGGGGCCGGTCTTCGCCTCGCGTGCCAAGGCGGTGGATGACGAGGCGTCGTTCCCGACGGCGAACTACCAGGACCTGGCGGATGCGGGGTTTCTGGGTCTGACGATCCCCGAGGAATTCGGCGGCTGGGGCTTTTCGATGGGCGAATACGCCATGGTTGGGGCCGAGATCGGCAAATACTGCGGGGCGACCGCGCTGACCTTCAACATGCACAACTCGTCGATGGCGTGGTCGCGGTTCATGTATGACATGCCGAACCTGACGGATGGGGAAAAGGCCGAATTCGCCCCCCTCCGCGCGCGGCAGTTCACCCGGGCAATGAAGGAGCGGGCGATCTATTCGCAACCGATCTCAGAGGGCGGGCAGAACTGGACCTCGAAGCCGAACCAGACCCAATGCCGCACGGTGGAGGGTGGCTGGAAGATCAACGGCTTCAAGAAATTCGCCAGCCTGGCTGGCTATTGCGACTACTACACCATCGTCTGCACCGAGGTGTTCGACGGTGCCGAGCCGCGTCACGAGGACACGATGCTGTTCGTCGTCCACAAGGATGCGCCGGGCTTGACGGTCAAGGGTGACTGGGACCCGCTGGGGATGCGCGGGACAAACAGCCGGGACTTGATTTTGAAAGACGTTCTCGTCACCAAGGAGGACCTTCTAATGCCGAGGGGAATCTTCGGCAAGACGCTGCCAAACTGGCCACACATGATGGCGACGCTCTCGCCCACCTACATGGGTGTCGCGCAGGGTGCCTACGACTTCACCATCGCTTATCTGCAAGGCCGTGTTCCCGGTCAGCCGCCGATAGATCGGCGGATGTATGCGACGAAACGGGTTGCCGTCAGCAAAATGTATGCCCGTTTGGCAAACATGCGCGCGCTTTGGTGGCAGGCGTTCTCCGAGGCGAAGGGTATGCCCTCTCAGGCCGAAGTACTGCGCATGTATGCCGCGCAATACAATGTGATGGAAGGGGTACAGGAGATTACCGCACTCGCGATCCGCACCTGTGGCGGCCAGTCCATGCTGAAGTCGCTGCCGCTGGAGCGGATGTACCGCGACAGCCGCTGTGGTGCGCTGATGTTGCCCTACACCTCGGAGATCATGGAAGACTACATCGGCGTCCTCGCACTTTATCAGCTGGATGAGCTGGATCATGCCCCCGGCGACGAAGGCGGCGCGCGCAACTCTCTTTGGCGCGGCGCACAGGGCGCGCTGAAGGCGCTGCGCTGATGGGGCGCGAGGTGGTGCAGGTTCAGGGTCATGTGCCCGCGCCACCCGAAGCGGTCTGGTCAGTCGTGCGCGACTTCTGCGGCGCATGGCATCCGTGGGTTGTGACGATCCGGGAAGAGCGGGGGCCGAAAGGGGCGCTGCAACGCGCCTTCACAGTCAGTGGCGATGATGCCCTGTACCGTGAGCAAATGATCTACCTCTCCGACAGCGACCGGGTGCTTGGGTACACTCATCTTTCGGGGATCAGCGACTGCGAGGCGTATGATGCTCGCATCAAGGTCAGCCCAAGCGAAACTGGTGGGTCGATAATTGCTTGGACTGCGACCATTCGCGCCCCGGCACATCGGCTAAGCGCAATCTGCGATGGCACCAAGGCGGTCTTCGAGGCCGGCATTGCAGCCTTGGGAAAGGCAATGGAAACCGAACCTGCATCTTTGGCAATGCCAGAACTGACCAAGGTCGAGACGCTGGTTTTTGACGATCTGCCCCGGCTTGCTCTTACCGTGACTGCTAACAGTGTCGGAGAAACGCTCTGCCTCTTACTGCATGGCATCGGCGGGGGCCGGTCGAACTGGTTGCCGCAACTGGAAGCAATGGGTCAGACCATGCGCGCGGCAGCGCTGGACCTGCGCGGCTATGGCGACAGCACACTTGGGCCCGGGCAATCCACGGTGGATGACTACTGCGCTGATATCCTGCGAGTGGCCCAGAGGCTGGGGGCGAAGCGGCTGGTGCTCGTGGGCTTGTCCTATGGGTCGTGGATTGCCACCTCGTTCGCAATGCGTCACCCGGATATGCTAGCTGGACTGGTCCTTTCCGGTGGCTGCACCGGTCTGTCCGAGGCCGGGCCCGATGAGCGCGAGGCGTTCCGCGTCAGCCGGGAAGTGCCGTTAGACGCGGGTCAGGCTCCTGCGGACTTCGCGCCCGCCGTAGTCAATGTCCTCGCCGGACCTGAGGCCTCCGACGACATCCGCCAGAAGCTGTTCGACAGTATGGCTGCGATCTCTGCAGCCACTTACCGTGACGCCCTCATCTGCTTTACCAACCCGCTGGAGCAGTTCGACTTCGCAAAGCTGACCATGCCCGTCCTGATGATGACCGGCGAATATGACCGCCTTGCCCCACCCGCCGAAATCCGCGCCGTCGCGGGCCGCATCTGGGACGCTGCGCCCTATCCTGACGTGCGCTTCGAGGTTATCCCCGGCGCGGGTCATGTCTGCAACTTGGAAAAGCCGGAGCTTTACAACCGACACCTTATCACCTTCCTGAGCATGCTCACGTGACACTGCCCCGCCGCCAACAGAACCGACTGACCCGCGAGCGCCAGATTCTGGCCGCCGCGTTGAAGATCTTCGCGGCGATGGGCTATTCCGGTACGACGATGGATGCAGTGGCGACGCAGGCAGGGGTTACGAAGCCCACGCTTTATTCCTACTTTCCGTCAAAGGAATCGCTCTTCCAGGCGATGATGCTGGGCCAGCGCGACTTGATGCTGGACGTCTTCGACCATCCCGGTCGCAAGGGCATGGTTGCCGACATTGTGAATTTTGCCTGGACCTATGCCGATACGGTCATGCGCCCTGAAATGTTGTCGCTTGCCCGCCTGATCATTGGCGAGGTTGGCCGTTTCCCCGAGATCGGGCGTGCCTATCAGGCCAGCGGCCCCGACCACCTTTTGCGCGGGATCATGCGCTATCTGGAAAGCCAGCGCACCGCTGGGCGGCTGGCCTTCGACGATGCGGAACTGGCTGCGCAGGATCTGTGGGGCCTGATCCTCTCGGCCCCCAGGACCCAAGCGCTTTACATGCCAGACGCGGTTCCGGACCGCCAGACGCTGTCTCGCTACATCACCAACGGCCTTCGTGTGTTCCTGAAGGCCTATTCAACCACTCCCGCGCAGGACCTGGACCTTCTGGCCGCGCTTGTCCCTCAGGAGCCGCAATGACCCTGCTTGACGATTTCCTTGCCGACCCCGCCAGCCGCTTTGCCACGGTGGCAATGGTCGACACCAACGGGCTTTTGCGTGGGCAGATGATCTCGATGTCCAGCCTGAAGGGCATCACTAGGAACGGCATGGGCATGGCCCCGGCGCAGCTGGCGCTTGATCCCACCGATGTGCATCTGAATTTACCGGGTGTGAACGACGATGGCGGCGATTTCCACGACGACCCCCTTCGCATCGACCCCTCCAGCGCGCGACGCTTGCCCTGGTCGAAACCCGGCCATGACCTGCTTGTCCTGTCGAACTTCACCGGCGCATCGGCCGATCTTTGCCCCCGGTCGATCCTGACCAAGGTCCTTTCCCGCGTGGCCGAGGCGGGGATTGTTCCGAAATACGGGATGGAGCTGGAGTACACCCTGTTCAACGAAACCCCCGAAAGTGCGCAAGCCAAAGGCTACCGGAATCTGACGCCCGCGACCCAACACGCCAGTCATGACCTCATCCTCTACCAGGCCGTCCAGACAGAGTGGTACGAGTCCATTGCCGCCATCTGCGAGCCATTAAAGATCGACCTTGCTAAGATGCACGAAGAAATCGGCGCGGGTTTCATGGAGGCCTGCATCGGCGCGGGAGAAGGGCTGGAGCCTGCCGACCAGTTGATGCTGCTGAAAACCTTCATCCGGGCGTTGGCTTTGCGGCAGGGTAAATCAGTCACATTCATGCCAAGATGGAGCGAACAGGCGGACAGCCAGTCGATCCACCTGCACATCAGTCTGACGGACAAGGCGGGCAAGCCATTGTTCTGGGACGAAGAGCAGCGCCATGGCGTAAGCCAGACCTTGCGCCATTTCCTTGGCGGCTTGCAGGCTTACATCGGCGACATGACCCTGATCTTCCAACCCACGGTGAACAGCTACCGCCGCTTTGCCCCCGGCACCTTTGCCCCCCCCGGCCTGACCTGGGGCTACGAGAACCGCACCACCTGCTTCCGTCTCGTCGGACATGACGCAGGCAGCCTGCGGGTCGAAAACCGTCTGCCGGGCGCAGACACAAACCCGTACCTGACCACCGCCGCCACCCTAGCTGCAGGGGTTGCAGGCATCCTGAACCGGATCGAGCCCGAACCGGAAGTCATCGGCTCGGGCTACTGTCAGGAACCTGCCCGCGACTTTGCCCGCTCCATGCCCGAAGCGATCGACCGCCTGCGCGGGTCCGAATTCGCGCGCGATTGGCTGGGCACACGCTTCGTCGATGGCTTTACCGCCACGCGTCAGGCACAACATGATGAGTTCCGTCGGAAAGTCCCGGACGTGGAGCTGCACCGTTTCTTTGATCTTGGGTGACCTGATGCCAAATTCCTCCGACCTGCGCGCTGCATTCGTCGAAGGGATGAGCCGAGCGGCAACCTTCGTCGCTGTCGTCACGACTGATGGCGAGGGCGGGCGGGCAGGGGTGACGGTATCATCGCTCACCTCGGTTTCGGCGGATGGCGAACAACCCTCGCTTTTGCTGTGCATCAACCGGCAATCCGCAGCCGCCACGGCGATCCTGCAAAACCAGGCCTTTTGCGCCAACCTTCTGGCCGAGAGCCAGCAGGACATCGCGAACCTTTTCGCCGGTCGCAGCACCACGGACCGGACTGAACGCTTCGACCGTGTGACATGGCAAGCAGGCGACATCGGCCAGCCCATCCTGTTCGGCGCTACAGCGGTCTTTGAATGCCGACTGGCCACCGCGCTTCTCTGGGAGACCCATCATATCTTCGTTGGCCGCGTCGCAAGCGTGCGGCTCTCGGAAGATAAGTCCGCACTGCTTTACGGTCAGCGCGCCTACAGAAGGGCTATACATCTCACCGGAGATAGTTAAACTGTTAAGTAATTTGCGGCGCTGAAACGACCGCCAAAAAGACCCGGCACCAAGACCGGGCATCTGCGCAACAAGGAGGGAACAATGTCTGACAAGTCCGAAAACGGCGCGAACCGGCTGCGGCGAAATTCGCTGGGGCTGATTGCCGTCACTTTCATGGTGGTTTCTGCGGCGGCCCCGTTGACGGGTGTCGCCGGTGCGATGCCGATCGCATTTCTGGCCGGGAACGGTGCGGGCATCCCCGCGACGTTCGTCTTCATAACACTCGTCATGCTGGCGTTTTCGGTTGGCTATGTCGCCATGTCGCGCCATGTCGCAAATGCGGGTGCGTTCTACGCCTACGCCGCGCGCGGCCTTGGTGGCGCCGCGGGTGGCGCGGTGTCGATGATCGCCATCGTCTCCTACAACGCAATGCAGGTGGGCCTTCTGGGCCTTCTGGGCGGTGTCGCCTCGGGCGTCTTCGGCGAGATGGGGGTGACCCTGCCCTGGTGGGGCTGGAGCCTGATCGCCATCGCGCTGGTCGCGGTGCTGGGTTACCGGCAGGTCGACCTGTCGGCCAAGGTGATGGTTGTCCTTGTCGGGCTTGAATACATCATCGTGCTGATCGTAGCCTTTGCCATCCTTTTTCAGGGCGGTGCAGCTGGACTTTCGATCCCGTTCTTCGACTGGCCGACGATCACATCAGGATCGGTTACCCTTGCGGTGCTCCTCGTCCTTGGCTCATTTATCGGCTTCGAAGCGACGACGATTTATTCCGAAGAGGCCCGCGACCCGGAACGCACCATTCCGCGCGCGACATATCTGTCTGTGCTGATGATCGGAGTGTTCTTCGTTTTCGTGACATGGCTGCTGATTGCCGGGGCCGGGGTGGCAGACCTTCAATCCGGGATCGCCGCACTTCCGGACCCGACGGCGTTCTTCTTCGAGCTTGCAGGTCGCTATGTCGGTGGTCCGGTGCCGACGATTGCAGGCCTCTTGCTGGTCTCCAGCCTCTTTGCCGCCGTGAGCGCCTTCCACAACTATATCGCCCGCTACTCCTATGTCGCAGGGCGCGAGGGGCTGCTGCCTGCGGCCTTTGGCAAGACCCATGGTCAGTTTCAAAGTCCGCATGTCGGGTCGGTCATGCAGACTTTGACCGCGCTGATCGTGGTCGGGGTGTTTGCATGGCTGGGGCTTGACCCGGTGCTGAACCTCTTCACCTGGGTCAGCCAGCTGGGCACTCTGGGGGTCCTTGCGATGATGGCAATTACTTCGGTCGCGATCATCGCCTTCTTCCGGTCGGGTGAGGCGTCGGCATCACCCTTGGCCGGGTTGATCCTTCCGGCAGTGTCCGGCGTGATCATGGCGGGGCTCTTCGTCTACATTTTCCTGAACTTCGGCGATCTGACCGGCACCACGGGAGGCGCTCTTGGCTGGATCCTTCCCTGCCTGATCCCGCTGGCGGGGATTGTCGGCTTCCTGCTGGCGACACGGCTCAAGTCTGCCGATCCGGATGCCTATGCCCGGATGGGGCAGAACCAGATCTGAGTCGACAGGCGACATCTACTGCGAGGCCGGTCCGGAATACTCCGGGGCCGGCCTTCGCATTTCAAAGCGCCCGCATCCAGAATTGCAGCGGCTTTTCGGTCTCGGCGCTGTCGCCCAGGTCCTTCCAGCTGAACCGAGCCACCGCATCCGGAAGCGTCTCATACCCCCGCCCGCGCCAGAAGGCGTCGTTGGTGCGGGCGGCAGCAGGCTGGGCCGGGTGGCCTTGCGGGCGGATCACCGAACAGAAGGCCACGTGGGTCCGCCCCAGGTTGCGGGCATGAGCCTCGCGCAGGTCGATGAAGCGGTGGCCAAGGCCGATGCCCCGGTAGGGGCGGAGGAGAACAGACTCGGCCCCGTAAAGAACGTTTTCCGGCGGAATGC
>JANMGI010000174.1:0-5349 GCA_031374565.1 Paracoccaceae bacterium
CTGGCGGAAATCCAGATCGCGCTGGAAAAGGCCGTGGCCGAGGTCACCCAGCTGGAAGGCTACGAGTTGAAGCGCATCATGCGGACCGGCACCGTCGCCACCATCGACAACCGCAACTGGGAGCTTCGCGACCAGTCCGGCCCGGTGCGCCGTCTGTCGCAGTCCCGCGCGGTGGCGCTGGACATGGAGTCGGCCACCATAGCGGCCAATGGGTTCCGGTTCCGGGTGCCCTATGGCACGCTGCTTTGCGTTTCGGACAAGCCCCTGCATGGCGAGCTGAAGTTGCCCGGCATGGCGTCCGACTTCTACAAGACCCAGGTCAGTCGCCACTTGCAGATCGGCATTCGCGCCATGGAACGCTTGCGCGAAACGCCTATTGAACGCCTTCACAGCCGGAAACTGCGGTCTTTCGAGGAAACTGCTTTCCTGTAGGCTGGGAAAAAGCCGTCAATTGCCCTTGTTTTGCGGTTCAGGGGTTGATTTTGGCCCCCAAACCGTGTGTCTGGGCCGTGGCCCCGAAACCGGGGGGAATGCCCGACATTTGCGGGCTCAGCCGTGCATATGACGCGAAACGAATAACAACGAAGGATGATCCAATGTCCAACAAACCGATGACCAAGACCCAACTGGTGGCTGCCGTCGCCGACGCTATGGGTGGAGACAAGAAGACCGCAAACGCGGCGCTGGATGCAATCGCTGCGGTCGTGTCGCGTGAAGTCGCTGCTGGCGGCACCGTGACGATCCCCGGCCTTGGCAAGGTGGCTTGCAAAGCCCGGCCCGAGCGTCAGGTCCGCAACCCCGCAACGGGTGAGACGATGACCAAGCCCGCCGATAAGCAGGTCAAGTTTGCCATCGCCAAAGCGCTCAAGGACGTCGTTAACAGCTAAGGCTTCTGTCGAACCGGATTTTGTGGAAGGGTCGTCCCACGGGGCGACCCTTTTCCATAGGAGGCGCATATGGTACGCGTTACCGGCATCGGCGGCATCTTCTTTCGGGCGCGCGATCCTGCGGCGCTGAACGACTGGTATCGCACGCAGCTTGGCATCACCCAGCCCGACATCGCCGTCTGGATGCAAGAGGCCGGACCGACAGTCTTTTCACCCTTCAAGGCAACAAGCGACTATTTCGCCGCCGACAAGCAGTGGATGCTGAACCTGCGGGTCGATGACTTGTCCGGCCTTGTCGTCCAGTTGCAAACCGCCGGAATCGCTGTTGAAACCCGCGCCGATTGGGACGGCGACGGCAGCTACGGCACGTTCGCCCGCATCCACGATCCCGAAGGCACACCCATCGAGCTTTGGCAGCCGCCGCCGGGCTGAGTGTTACAAGCATCTCACGCTGCTTCACGGGCACTTACGGAAGCTTTGGATGACAGGTCGCCCAGCTTGGCTAAGGTCAAAGGATGGACCTGATCTTTGCCTATCTTGCGGGGCTTCTGACCCTGATCAACCCCTGCGTCCTGCCGGTGCTGCCCATCGTGCTGGCCTCGGCCTTGCAGGCGCATCGGTTGGGGCCGGTGGCACTGGCCGCCGGAATGGCGGGCGGGTTTGTCGTGCTGGGCCTGACCGTTGCCGCCGCCGGGCAGGCGCTTGGGCTGAATGAGCAGACAGTGGCGCAAGCCGGGGCTGCGCTGATGATCGGCTTTGGCCTAGTCCTGCTGGTTCCACGTCTGAACGCCGGGTTTGCCTCGGCCACCGCCGGATTTGCCGCCAGCGCCGATACCGGAATCGACCGGATCGACCGCTCGGGTCTGGGCGGGCAGGCTCTTGCCGGTCTTCTGCTGGGCGCGGTCTGGAGCCCCTGTGTCGGCCCGACCTTGGGTGGCGCGATCAGCCTCGCCAGTCAGGGGCAAAGCCTGGCCTGGGCCGGAGCGATCATGGCGGCGTTCGCTATGGGCGTCGCAACGGTCATCCTGGCGCTGGGGTATGGCACAAGGTCCCTGCTTGCCCGCCACCGCACCACCCTGCGCGGAATTGCCGACAAGGCCAAGCCGATCATGGGCGTGGTCTTCGTGGCTGTCGGAAGTGCCATCCTGTTCCGTTTGCACCATGTCGCCGAGGCCTGGCTGATCGAAGCACTCCCCGCCTGGCTGACCGATTTCAGCGTATCCCTCTGAAGGAGAAAACCATGAACCGCCGCGATTTTCTGATTGCCACCGCAGCCGTCTCTGTCGCCCTGCCGTTGGGTGCTCAGGCCGCCACCGCCGACTATACGCCGGACCTGCTTCAGGCTGAACTGGCAGGCGGCAAGACTGTGTTTCTGGACTTCAAGGCCAGTTGGTGTTCGACCTGCGCCGCACAAGGGCGGGTGATCAAGGCCCTGATGCAGGACAATCCCGCCTATGCCAAGTCCATCACCTTCATCAACGTTGATTGGGATACCTGGGGTGAGGGCGACCTGGTGAAGCAGATGAATATCCCGCGTCGGTCCACCCTTGTTGTCCTGAAAGGCGATAAGGAACTTGGCCGCATCGTTGCCGGCACGGCCAAGGAAGAAATCAAGGCATTGATGGATCTGGCCCTTCAGGCCGCCACGGCCTGAGCCATCCGTTCGGCGTCATCTGTCAGCACCCGGTGCCGCGCAGGGCGTGCCTTGCAGCGGTCCACCCAGTTGCGGATCAGCGGGTCGTCGGGGACCGAATCCGGGAAGAACGCATAGGGTGAATGCAGCAGAAGGTCTGCTGCGGAATAGGTGTCGCCAAGCAACCATGGGCCTTTCTCCAGCGCTCCGCGGAGCCGGGCCGCCGCTTCGTCCGGCCCCCGGAACGTGCCAACCAGCCAGGGATGCTCCAGCCCGGCATGGGCGAAGATCAGCACCGGCTCCAGCACACCCTGATACCAGGCCAGCCAAGCCGCAAACGCCCCCCACTCCGGCGTTCCGACCATCGGCGAAAGGCCAGTGTCCGGGAAAAGCGTCGTCAGGTGCAGCATGATCGCCGCGCGTTCGGTGATCACCACGCCGTCATGTACCAGCGCGGGCACCTTGCCTTCGGGGTGCGGGTTGGCCGGATCACGGCGACCGGTGCCGTCGACGCGGGAAATCGTCACCAGGCGCAGGTCGATCTGGTCGGCGATCCCCATCTCTTCGATCAGGGTCATAATGGCCGATGACCGGCTTTGCGGGGAATGAAACAGGGTCAGCATCTTTCTCTCCTTTGCTTTCCGATAGGGTCAGATTACGCTTCTGCTCCTGTCAGAACCTGTCAGGATGAAATCCCGGAAGATGCCGCGCGCCGACCGCCTGTTTCGCTTGCTGACCGCGTTCCGGATGCTGCCACAGCCGGTCACCGCCGCCCGTCTGGCCGAAGAAACCGGGGTGTCCGAACGCACGCTTTACCGCGACATTCAATCCTTGCGGGCAGCCGGGGCGCTGATCGACGGCGAGGCGGGGACGGGCTACACCCTGACCGAAGACCCCGCCCTGCCGCCGCAGATGTTCACCCGGCTGGAGGTCGAGGCGCTGATCCTTGGTCTGGCCGAGGTCACCCAGTCCGGTGATGCGATGCTTGCGAAGGCCGCCGCCGGGGCGCAGGCCAAGATCATTGCCACCCTGCCCGACCGGGTGCAGCGCCAGGCGATCCATGCCGTCAGCCGGTCCTACCGCTACGAACGTCGCAACCCCGCCCCGCCGCACCTGCACCTTCTGCGGGAAGCCGCATGGGAAGAGCGCGCGGTGGATCTTGCCTATCGCGACACCTCGGGACAGGTGACCACGCGGCGCATCTGGCCGCTTGGCACGGTGTTTCTGGACCGCGAGGTGCAATGCCTTGCCTTTTGCTGCCTGCGTCAGGACTTCCGACGTTTCAAGGTTGCGCAAATGTCGGACGTAAGCCTTGCCGACGAAAGCTTTCGCCCCCGCCGCGTGCCGCTGTTGCGCACTTTCCTGGACCAGTTGCGCATCGGGGGCAGCCCATCCGCCCGCGCTTGAAGTGCTGCAAAGCCGCGTGATACCGTCCGCGCGCAGCCCAAGGAACGGCACGATGTCCGATACGCCCATCACTCTTGATCCGACCAAGAAGCCGGCCGGGGCCATGACGATGGTCTACAAGGACTATTACTTCCTGCAACGCTGGGTCGACTATTACGGTCGCCAGTTCGGCCGCGAACACCTTTACGTCCTAAGCCACGGTGGCGACCCCGAGCATGACCGCATCTGCGAAGGTGCCAACGTCATCCACCTGCCGCGCGACCCGACGATGTGGCGGATGGAGCGGCGGCGTTGGGGGATCAATAGCCAGTTTTCTGCCGGGATGCTGCGCTATTTCAACTGGTTCATCGTCGGCGATGTGGACGAGGTGGTGATCGTTGATCCCGCCGTGGCCCCCGATCTGGTGACCTATCTTGGCCGCTACACCAGTTCGAAGACCGCACCTGCCTCGCTTTGCCCGTTCGGGATCGAGCTGATCCACAACCCCGAGGCTGAACCCGAGCCGCTCGCCGATGACGCCACGATCCTGTCCCGCCGCCGCGTGTTCCGCGCCAATGCCAATTACGCCAAGCCTTGCGTGTTGCGGAAGGAAACCGGCTTTACCATTGGTGGCCATGCCAACAGCCACCAGCCCCGCACCCTTGACCCGCACCTCTATCTTCTGCACCTGCGTTTCTTCGACCACGACATGGTCACTGAACGCCTTGCAGGCCGCAAGGACATGCGCGCCACCATGGCCGGAGACCGTGACCTGAAGGACGTCGGCAAGGCCTGGGGCAAGGATCTGGAAACTTTCCTGGCGCTATCGAAAGGCACCGCCGTCCGCGAAGACGCTGAGCTGCCCGAGTTTCGCAAGCGGATGGTTGATGAACAGCAGCACCTGCATGACGGCAAGATCACCTTCTTCGGGGCTGGACGCAGCAAGTCGCTCTTCCGCCTTCCCGACCGCTTCGCGTCAGTTTTCTGACCGCCCAAAGGACGCCCAATGGACCTGAACCGCCGCCCTGTCGCTTCGCTCTGGATTGGCGAAAGCCTGCACTACGTCAACCAGCTGTGCCTCAAGTCGCACCTGGTGATGGGCCACCCCGTCACGCTGTATTGCACCGACACCGTCCGCAACGTCCCTAAAGGCGTCGAAGTCCGCCCCGCGACCGAGATCATGGATATCGACCGCGCCATTGTCGCCGAAACCTCGGCCTCGTTCCTGTCGAACGTCTTCCGCTACAAGATGATCGCCAAGACCGGGGCAATCTGGATCGACTGCGACGCCTACTGCCACCGCCCCTTCCCCGAAGGACAGGAGCATATCTACGCCGGCCACGGCATGCGCGGTGCCCTCAACTGCGGCGTGGTGGCGATGCCGAAGACCGGCAAGCTGATCGAAAGCCTGCTCGACTATTACGACAACCTGCCCGACTACCC
>JANMGI010000182.1:0-3295 GCA_031374565.1 Paracoccaceae bacterium
TCGCCATGGCGGTCGGCACCGGGCGCAGCGCCTGGCTCTGACTTTTCATACTGGCCCAAATATCCCGGGGTCCGGGGCAGCGCCCCGGCGATCAGAAGGCTTTAAACGTCATCGTCGTCAGGGTCCGCTGGATGCCCGGAATATCGAACAGCCGCGATGACAGATAGTGCCCGGTGTCCGCATCCTCGGGAATGTAGACCTTGGCGATCAGGTCATAGTCGCCACTGGTGGAATACAGCTCGCTCACCACTTCGCGGTCCCAGATCGCGTTCGCGACATCATAGGTCTGGCCGGGAATGCAGCGGAACTGGACGAAAACCAAAGCCATCGGGGCCTCCTTGTCTTGGCTACGACCCTAGCCCCAGGCGCGGCAAAGGAAAAGCCTCAGTCCTCGCCCAAGGCCAGCGAAGACGGCTCGCGCTTCAGGTCATCAATGGACAGCGGACCCGAAGGCCGTGCCAGCCGGTTCCGCACCACCCAATACAGCCGATGCTGCGCCCGGGTGATCGCCACATAGGCCAGCCGTTTCCACAACGGCACCCCCGCCTCGGACCGCCCCGAATAGGCCGCGGCCTGTAGGTCGGGCGCAAAGACCTGCACCGCTTCCCATTGCGACCCTTGCGCCTTGTGGATCGTCACAGCCGCCCCATGCAGAAACGCCGCCCCCATCCGCGCCGCATGGGGGATGAACGGCTCTTCCTCGTCCGGCTTCTCGATCTTGATGATCGACGCCGCCGATACCTGAGGCTCCTCTGCCCCCACCACATGCAGCCGGGCAAAGCCCTCGCGGTTGCCTTCGCCCAGATAGATCACCTGCGCGCCCTTGATCAGGCCGCGTGCCTCAAGATCGATCCGCTTCTTCCTATGCTTCAACGGCAGTTCGATCCCGTCGCAGATCAGCGGTTCGCCCGGCAGCAACTGGTCATCGGGTGCACCGAAGGCCGACCGGAAGGCCGTGATCAGCCGCACCCGCGTTGCATTGCGCCAGACCAGCACGGGCGAGCGCGCCATCAGCTCCGCTTCCACCCGCTCGGCCCAGACCACGCGGTCATCCAAGCGGGCCTTTTCCTGCACCAGTGCTTCGAAGTCCTCGAACCCCAGCCGGTCATCCCCCAACGCATGCGCCAGGTCGAGGATCGGGTTGTCCTGCGTCTGCCGGTGGATGCGGCTTAGCACCAGCCTGCGGCCTTCGGGCAGCTTGTCGAACACCATCTCGCCCGACGACCCAACCGGGGCCAGCTGCGCCGGATCGCCGAACAGCACCAATGTCGGGAAGATTTCCTTCAGGTCTTCGAACTGCCGTTCGTCCAGCATTGAGGATTCGTCCACGAACCCCACATCCAGCGGTTCTTCCCGGCGCTTCCAACCGGTGATGAAGTCACTGCCCTTCAACCCTGCCGCAGCCAGCGCTCCCGGGATCGACGCCACCTGCTGGTAGAACGCAAATGCCCGGTCCAGCGCCACATCGGTCATGCCTTCGACGACGGGCCGCGTGCCTGTCCCGGCCAGCCACTCCGCAATCTTTTCGTATTCCGGGTGATACATCGGCGTGTAAAGGATGCGGTGGATCGTCGTGGCGGGCACCCCCCGCAACCGCAGAACACTGGCCGCCTTGTTCGTCGGCGCCAGAATCGCCAGCGTCCGCCGGTCCTTCCGCCTGCGCCCTTCGTAATCGCCCGACACCACGTCAACGCCGGCCGCCTTTAGCCCCCGGTAGAGCTCGGCCAAGAGCATGGTCTTGCCCGACCCGGCCTTGCCAACCACCGCCAGAACACTGGCCTTTCCCTCGGCCATCGGGGACAGGGCACCTTCCGCGACATCAATCCCCGCACCGACAAAGACCGCTGCAAGCCGGTCATAGGCGTCCGCCTGGTCGTCGGAAAAGGTCAGCACGGGCGCCTGCATGGGCCAACCTTAGTCGCTGCAAGCGGCAAGCGTAAGAGCAGCCCGATAGTCTGTCCGATACAGATAGAAGCATCGGTCAGCCTCTTTGTCTTCAGGGATCACCTGTCTTTCGACAAAACCGGAGTCCACTTTTGTCAGACAGGCTTTAGTGCATGCGCCGGTCCGTCGGTGGAGATTGCGGCGGCTCGTCCGGGCCACTCGCACCGCTGATTTCCCGGCGCGCTTCGTCAATCGCGTCGGAAACCTTGGCCGCTAATCCAGGCAGCTCATTCCGGGTCGCATAAGCGAGAAGATCCGACAAAACGTCGAACACCCATTCGTGACTCATGTACCCCTCGGAACCAAAACTGCGGCCCGGACACGTCAGCCCCATGCAACAGGGCCGGTTAAAACCAGGCTCCGTCACTTAAGCACAGAAATTTTGGTCAAGGGTGAATTCGTTGTTAAAAGTTGACTTGATATCTATTTACTCGCCTCAAGCGTGTCCTCAAATGTGCGCAATCCTGTGCGCGGCGCCTGCACCAGCACCGCCATGTTGCCGGGCTTGTGCTGGTTCTTCCACATCAGCGTGTGGGCGCGCGGAATGTCTGCCCAGGGGAAAACCTCGGACATGCAGGGGTCCAGCCGCCGCTCGCACATCAGTTTGTTCGCCGCCGCCGCCTGCTTCAGATGCGCAAAGTGGCTGCCTTGCAGGCGCTTTTGGTGCATCCACATGTAGCGCACGTCGAAGGTGCAATTGAACCCGCTGGTGCCCGCACAGATCACCACCATGCCGCCCTTCTTGCAGACCAGCGACGACACCGGGAACGTTGCCTCGCCCGGATGCTCGAACACCATATCTACGTTCACACCTTTGCCGGTGATGTCCCAGATCGCCTTTCCAAACTTGCGCGCCTCGGCAAACCAGACCGCATATTCCGGGCTTCCGACCTTGGGCAACTGGCCCCAGCACTTGAAGTCATTGCGGTTGATGACACCCTTTGCCCCAAGCGACATCACAAAGTCCCGCTTTGATTCGTCGCTGATGACCCCGATCGCATTCGCCCCCGCCGTGTTGATCAACTGGATCGCATAGGACCCAAGGCCTCCGCTTGCCCCCCAGACCAGCACATTCTGCCCAGGCTTCAGGTCGTGGGGTTCGTGCCCGAACAACATCCGGTAGGCCGTCGCCAAGGTCAGCGTGTAGCAGGCGGACTCTTCCCAGGTCAGGTGCTTGGGGCGCGGCATCAGTTGCTGCGCCTGCACCCTCGTGAACTGCGCAAAGCTGCCATCTGGCGTCTCATACCCCCAGATCCGCTGGCTGGTGGAGAACATCGGGTCGCCCCCGTTGCACTCCTCATCGTCGCCGTCGTCCTGGTTGCAGTGGATCACCACCTCGTCGCCGACCTTC
>JANMGI010000194.1:0-5773 GCA_031374565.1 Paracoccaceae bacterium
CAACTGGTTCGCGCCGATCTTCGCGTCGGTGAAGATGTAGACCAGCATCGTCGCCATGTCGGGCGCGATCATCCCCGAACCCTTGGCGATGCCCGAAATCTGGATCAGCCCGCCCTCGCCCTGCACCGTGGCCGAAGCGCCTTTGGGGAAGGTATCGGTGGTCATGATCGCCTGCGCGGCCATTTCCACGGCGTCTTCGGTCAGGGCGGCGACGAGGTCGGGGACCTTGGCGGTGATCTTCTCGTAGGGCAGAGGCTCACCGATCACACCGGTCGAGGACGAGAACACGCGTGACGCCGGAACCCCCAGCGCCTCGGCCACCGCGCCGGTCACGGCGGCGACGGCCTCGTCACCGAGCTTGCCGGTGAAGGCGTTCGAGTTGCCGGAGTTCACGACGATTGCCGCACCAGCGCCCGCAGGCACTTTCAGCGCCAGTTTCGCCTGGCAGTCGCGCACGCATCCAGACCGGGTCGAGGACCGGGTGAAGACCCCGGCCATCGTGGTGCCGGGGCACAAGCGCACCAGCATCACGTCCTTGCGGTTCTGGTAGCGCACACCTGCTTCCACGGCGGCAAATTCAGCCCCCTTGATCGAAGGGAGCACCGGGAAGCTGGCCGGAGCCAGCGGCGAAACCGGCTTCATCGCCTTTTTCGCCGCTGCAACCACGTCATTGAGCGCGCCAGACACCGCTTCGGATACGGCATCGGCCATCGGACCTGCCGCTGACGCGAAGCCATCGCGTAGCTTGCGGACTTTCTTCTTCAGGGCCTTGGCCTCGGATTTCCAGTCAGTCTTTGCCATGTCAGGTCCCCCAATGCCGCGGTGTCAGTCGATCAATGCCGAGTTTTTCAGGATTGCCGGGTCCAGCTTTTCGCCCTCGCGGGTGACGGTGGCCCCCTTGGTCAACTCTTCGATCTTCGCATTGATCGCGGTGTTTTCAACCTCGGACGCGAGTTCGTCGCGCAACTGGTCCAGCGTGGGCTTTTCGGCAACCCGGGTTTCCTTGACCAGGATCAGGTGAAAGCCGAAATCAGACTTCACCGGGCCGGTCACTTCGCCGACCTTGGCCGCAACCACCGCGTCTTCGAACGGCTTGACCATCATCCCAAGGCCGAACCAGCCCAGATCACCGCCATTGGCACCCGACCCGGTGTCCGTGGACTTGGCCTTTGCAATCTCGGCAAAATCGCCACCGGCGGCGAGTTCGGCCTTGATCGCGTCGGCTTCTTCCTGGGTGGCGACAAGGATGTGTGACGCGTTGTATTCGGTCTGCGGCTTGGCGTCCTTGAAGCGCTCGTCATAGGCTTTTTGCAGGGCTTCGTCGGTGACGGCCTCCTTGACGATGCCTTCGATGGCCAGGCCAGAGACATAGCCGCGCTTGTCGTTGTCGATGGTGGACGCGCCGCGCGGGCCAAGATTGGTGACCGACTGGGCCAGCACTTCCTGCTGGATCAGCTGTTCGTAGATGCCCTTGAAAAGCACGTCATCGGCCAGCGACTGGTATTCGGCGGGCAGGGTTTCGCGCAGTGCGATCATGTGGCCCAGGGTGATCTTCACCCCGTTCACGGTGGCGATCACGGTGTCCGCGGTCTCACCTTCTGCAAGGACCGGGCCGGACAGCACCGTTGCGAGGGCCAGAACCGACCAGAAACCTGAACGTTTCATCATTTTCACCATCTCCTGATCGAGGCGATCCGCCTGCTTGCGTTGACTATCCCGGGCTTCCCCCTTACATCGCGACAGTCGCGTGGAACGGGCCATCCGGTCATACACTGGCCCTTCTAGGGAAGGTGTCGGTGCCGGGCAAGTCCAAGGGCCACACGATGCTGTCAGAAGCTGCCCTTCGGGAGAAAACATGCTGGGTCTGGGATCGATTGCGCGGAAGGTGTTCGGCACTCCGAACGACCGCAAGGTAAAGTCCGTCCGCCCGGTGGTGGCCGAGATCAACGCGCTGGAGCCTGAGTATCAGGCCCTGTCCGACGAAGGCATCATCGCCAAGACGCATGAGTTTCAAAAGCGGGTGCAGGAGGGCGGCGAAGAACTGGACAGTATCCTGCCCGAGGCATTCGCGAACTGCCGGGAAGGCGCGCGGCGGGCCTTGGGGCTGCGGGCGTTTGACGTGCAGCTGAAGGGTGCGATGTTCCTGCATCAGGGCAACATCAGTGAAATGAAGACGGGCGAAGGCAAGACGCTGGTGGCGTCGTTCGCGGCCTATCTGAACGCGCTGACCGGCAAGGGCGTGCATGTCGTCACGGTGAACGACTACCTGGCCAAGCGCGATTCGGAATGGATGGGCAAGGTTTATGCCCAGTTGGGGATGACCACGGGCGTGGTCTATTCGCATCAGCCGGATGCCGAGAAGATCGCCGCCTACCGTGCCGACATCACCTACGCGACGAACAACGAGCTGGGCTTCGACTACCTGCGCGACAACATGAAGGGCTCTTTGGAGGACATGGCGCAGCGGGGGCATGCCTATGCCATCGTGGACGAGGTCGACAGCATCCTGATCGACGAGGCGCGGACGCCGCTGATCATCTCGGGGCCAAGCCAAGACCGCAGCCCGCTGTATACGGCGGTGAATGCGGTGATCCCGCATCTGACGGACGAACACTTCGCGCTGGACGAAAAGACCCGCAATGTGACCCTCACCGAAGAGGGCAACGACGCCATCGAGGATCTGCTGCGCAAGGCAGAGATTTTGCCTGAGGGGCAGAACCTTTACGCTGCCGAAAGCACCACCATCGTCCACCACGTCAACCAGGCGTTGCGGGCACACAAGCTGTTCTTCAAGGACCAGCAGTACGTCGTCATGAATGGCGAGGTGATGCTGATCGACGAATTCACCGGCCGGATGATGAAGGGCCGCCGCCTGTCGGACGGTCTGCACCAGGCAATAGAGGCGAAGGAAGGGGTCAAGATCAACCCCGAGAACGTGACTTACGCCAGCGTGACCTTCCAGAACTATTTCCGGCTTTACGAAAAGCTGGGCGGCATGACCGGCACCGCCGCGACCGAGGCTGAAGAGTTTCGCGAAATCTACGGCTTGGGCGTCGTCGAAGTGCCGACCAACCGCGTCGTCTCGCGGCTTGACGAACATGATCAGGTGTTCCGCACGGCCCGCGAAAAGTATGACGGCATCCTGAAGGCGATCAAGGAAGCGCACGAAAAGGGCCAGCCGATCCTGGTCGGCACGACCTCTATCGAAAAGTCGGAACAGCTGTCCGAGCTGTTGAAGAAGGACGGCATCCCGCATTCGGTCCTGAACGCCCGCCAGCATGAGATGGAAGCCAAGATTGTCGCCGATGCAGGCAAGCTGGGCGCCGTGACCATCGCGACCAATATGGCCGGTCGCGGGACCGACATCAAACTGGGCGGCAACGTCGAGTTCAAGATCATGGAGGCCATCGAAGCCACCCCGGACGGCGACCATGTCGCAATCCGCGAACGCATCGAGGCTGACCACAAGGACGAGGAAGAGGCCGTCAAGCAGGCCGGTGGCCTGTTCGTTCTGGGCACCGAACGCCACGAAAGCCGCAGGATCGACAACCAGCTGCGCGGCCGTTCGGGCCGTCAGGGTGACCCTGGTCGTTCGGCCTTTTTCCTGTCGCTGGAAGATGACCTGATGCGCATCTTCGGGTCGGAACGGCTGGACAAGATCCTGTCGACCCTGGGGATGCAGGAAGGCGAATCCATCGTTCACCCCTGGGTCAACAAGAGCCTGGAAAAGGCGCAGGCCAAGGTCGAGGGCCGCAACTTCGACATCCGCAAGCAGTTGTTGAAGTTCGACGACGTGATGAACGACCAGCGCAAGGCGATCTTCAGCCAGCGCCTGGAAATACTGCAATCCGATCACGTTGCCGATGTCGCCGCCGACATGCGCCATCAGGTGGTCGAAGATCTGGTTGATCTTACCATGCCGCCGAAATCCTACCCTGACAGCTGGGATGCCGCCGGGCTGACCGTGTCGGTGCGCGACATGTTGAACATGGACCTGCCGATTGCCGCTTGGGCCGCTGAAGAAGGCGTGGATCAGGCTGTGATCCTGGACCGTATCATCGAAGCCTCGGACAAGATGATGGTCGAAAAGACCGCAGCTTTCGGCGAATCGACGATGCAGACCATCGAGAAGCAGGTCCTGCTGCAAGCCATCGATGGAAAATGGCGCGAACATCTTCTGCGACTGGAACATCTGCGGTCGGTCGTCGGCTTCCGGGGCTATGCGCAGCGTGACCCCTTGAACGAATACAAGACCGAAGCCTTCCAGCTGTTCGAGGTCCTGCTGAATTCCCTGCGTGAGCAGGTGACACAGCAGCTGTCGCGCATCCGCCCGGTCAGCCAGGAAGAGCAGGACGCCATGCTGCGGGAGATGGTCGCCACGCAGGCCGCTGCTCAGGCGCCCAAAGTGCTGGAAGCTGCTGCCGCTGCTCCGACTGCTGCCCTTGCAGCCGCGCCTCTGGCCGAAGCTGCCACCCGGCTGGCCGGTTTCAATGAGGCCGATCCTACCACCTGGGGCAACCCCGGCCGCAACGACAACTGCCCCTGCGGGTCGGGCGAAAAGTTCAAGCACTGCCACGGCCGTCTTATCTAAGGCGGTTGATCTGCCTGATCCGGATGCAATCTCCGGTTCAGGCCTTGGATTGTGCGCGAGTCCGTAAGTCCTCCGCATTAATGCCACTTCTCCGCCAGTATTGGGCTCTAGCGATGAAGGGTCCGATTCCCGGGCCGGGGCACTGCCATGCTTTGGCGACAAAAACTTCTGCGGATCACCGCAGCCTTGGGTGTCGCTTTTGCCGCGGCCCATACGGCAGAGCGGCTAAAGGCCCCTGCATTCGAACAATCCATGCTGATCTCGGCCGCCCGGATCGCCACCGAAAACCAGACCTCTGCCCCCAGCGCCGAGGCTGGCATTCCCGAATCGGCTTCGCTGAGCACTCCGGCCGGTGGCGGCATTGGCGATCTGGTCGGCATCACCTCGGTCGCTGCGACCACTCCTACCACTGGCGGTGATCGGTGCCGCCCAGAGCTTATCCTTGCCGCGATGCCCGGCGCGATGGTCCATCTGTCGCTGTCCGCGCCCTGCAACCGCAACCAGCGGATCATCGTTCGCCATTCCGGGCTGTCTTTCTCCGTCCAGACCCAGGCCGACGGGCAGGCCACGATCCTGCTTCCCGCCATGAAGACCGACGCAATGGTTGCGGTCTATCTGGCTGACTCCCAGCTGGTTCTGGGCAAGGTCACCGTGCCCGACGCCGCTGCCTATTCCCGCTATGCCATCGTGTGGGAGCTTCCCGCTGATCTGGAATTGCGCGTGACCGACGGTGAAAAGGTGCTGGTCGGCGGCGCGACCCCGGTGTTTGCCGGGGATCAGCGGGTGATTGCCCTTGGCTCGCCAACCGTGCAGTCGCCGGTGCTGGCACGGGTCTATTCGGTGCCGGGTTCCGATCTGGGACAGGTGGACATCACCGGAGAATTGCGGATCACCCCGGCCTCGTGCGGGCGGACACTGCGGGTCGAAACGGTGTATTCCACCCAAGGCAACGCCACATCGTCCGAGCGGGCGATCGCAGTTCCGCTTTGTGGCACCGCTGGCGACATTCTGGTGTTGAAGAATCTTGCGCCTGCCCTGAAGATCGCCGCCCCGAAGTAAGGTTGCGGATTGGCAGAGTATGGGTGTGAAGGCAGGGCTGGCAGCGCTGTGCGCGGCTGTGTGCATCGGGGGGTCCGCCGCTGCCCAGGACATCACACTGGTCGCCCGCGAAGGCGGCATCGT
>JANMGI010000199.1:0-2658 GCA_031374565.1 Paracoccaceae bacterium
GGCAATCTCGGTCGCGCTAAGGGCGGCGGGCTACACGGTTGCGGCAAACTACGCCGGAAATGATGAGGCCGCAGCAGCCTTCACCAAGGAAACCGGCATCCCGACCTACAAATGGTCAGTCGCCGACTATGAGGCTTGCGCAGCAGGCGCGGCCAAGGTCGAGGCGGACCTTGGGCCAGTCGACATTCTGGTGAACAATGCTGGCATCACGCGGGACGCGATGTTCCACAAGATGACCCCGCTGCAATGGAAAGAGGTGATCGACACCAACCTTTCCGGTCTTTTCAACATGACGCATCCGCTGTGGGGCGGGATGCGGGACCGGAAGTTCGGGCGGGTGATCAGCATCAGCAGCATCAACGGACAGAAGGGTCAGGCGGGTCAGGCGAACTATTCGGCGGCCAAGGCTGGCGATCTGGGCTTCACAAAAGCGCTGGCGCAGGAAGGCGCGCGGGCCGGGATCACGGTCAACGCGATCTGCCCGGGCTACATCGCGACAGAAATGGTGAAGGCCATCGACGAGAAGGTGCTGAACGAACGCATCATCCCGCTGATCCCGGTCGGTCGTCTGGGCGAGCCCGAGGAAATTGCGCGGATCGTGGTGTTCCTGGCGTCCGAAGATGCAGGGTTCATCACCGGGTCAACCATCAGCGCCAATGGTGGGCAATTCGTCGTCTGAAGCAGCGGTCTTGCCTTGGCCGATTGGCTGAGGCAAGACCTTTCCGGCGGGCAGTTCGCCCCTTGAAAGGCGAGGGATATGGCCGGGAAAATCCTGACGACAAGTGTTCCCAAACCGTCGATCAATCTGCCTGCCGCTGTGAACCGGACTGCCGCGCTGACGGGGCGGTCGCCGTTTCAGGTCGGGCGCGGTGTGCTGCGCGCGATGCTGACGGGTCAGAAGCTGACCCCGGTCGATTATTTCGTGCAAGGCGCATGGCTGGGGGATGCCGCAGAGTTTGTCGGCGGCACCAGCAATCTGCTCCTGAATGAAAGTCTGCAGGCGGCGGGACACGCCAACCTGACTGGGCTCTTGAACGACAAATACCTGACCGGGCTGGTGCTGGAGGCAAACGGGTTTCCGGTGCCCGCGCTGAAGGCGGTCTTCGCAACCGACCGGTCATTCGGGCCGCTGCCGACGCTGAAGACCGCCGAGGCCTTGGCTGACTGGACGTCTGACGCCAGCAATCTGTCAGCCTTTGCAAAGCCGGTGGACGGGTCGATGGCGCTGGGCTCGGTTCCGTTGCGGGCGGGGGCGGCGGGGCTCGTCGACATCGGTGGGCGGCAGGTCGACGTGACGGCTTTGGCGCATGAGGTTGCGCAGGCGTTTCCGCAAGGCTGGCTGATCCAGGAATTGCTGAAACAACCGGCTGAGATCGAGGCGCTGATCGGGCCGGGGGTCGGGACGGTGCGTGTGGTTACGCTTTGGGAAGCCGGGGGGCCGCGGGTGATGTATGCGGTCTGGAGGCATCCGGCGGTGGGAACCTGGGTGGATTCGGCGATCTTCGGCAAGCCCAACATCGGCTGCGCGCTGGACCCGATGACCGGCGAAGTGGTCCAGGCGCATGTGGGCGATCTTTTCAAGGGAAAGCCCATTACCCATTCGCTGGTGACGCCCGAGTTGCCGTTGATCGGATACCGCCTTCCGGGCTGGCCCGAGGTTGTGCGGATCTGCAACGAAGCGCATCGGTTGTTCCCTGCGCATGCGCTCTTGGGTTGGGACATCGCTCTCACGGACCGTGGGCCGGTGATCTCGGAGCTGAACTCCAACCCGTTGCACATGTCCTATCAGCGCGCGTTCAAGCGGGGGTTCCTGCATCCGGAGCACGTTGCGCGGCTGGACGCAGCGCGCGCATTGATGCGCAGCCGGGTCGGCGAGAAGGCAGCCAAATGACTCGCGGGCGGGCAACGCTGATCGGATTTTCGGCGGTGCTGATGTGGGCACTTCTGGCGCTGTTCACGATCGGCAGTGCGCCGGTCCCGCCGTTGATGCTGAATGCGATCTGCTTCGGGATCGGGGGGGTGATCGGGCTGATCTGGACGGCGGGGTCCGGGTTCGGGGTGTTGAGGGGGGTAAGCTGGAAAGTCTATGCCTTCGGGACCATCGGCCTTTTCGGCTATCATTTCCTGTATTTCACCGCGTTCCGGCTGTCGCCTACGGCAGAGACCGGGTTGATTGCCTATCTTTGGCCGCTGTTCATCGTGCTGTTTTCAGGCTTCCTGCCAGGGGAGCGGCTGCGGGCGCCGCATGTTCTGGGGGCGCTGATCGCGCTTGCTGGTGCGGCGCTGATCGTGCTGGCCCGGGGGGATGACGGCGGCGGATCGGTGCTGGGGATGGGGCTTGCGTTTGTTTGCGCTCTGACCTGGGCGGGGTATTCGGTGCTGTCGCGGCGGCTGGGCGCGGTGCCGTCGGAAAGCGTGACGGTGTATTGCCTGGCGACCGCAGTGCTTTCGGTGGTCGCGCATCTGGCGCTGGAAGAAACAGTCTGGCCCATCGGCCCGATGGGCTGGGCAGCGGTTCTGGCGCTTGGGATCGGCCCGGTCGGGGCGGCGTTCTTCACCTGGGACATCGGGATGAAGCGGGGCGACATCCAGCTTCTGGGCGTGGCAAGCTATGCCGCGCCGCTTTTGTCCACCCTCGCGCTGGTTGCGGCGGGGATC
>JANMGI010000200.1:0-12064 GCA_031374565.1 Paracoccaceae bacterium
CGGCTTGCGCCGCGCACTCATCACCAAACACGGGCCCGCCGCGTATCGTCGGCACCGCCGTCAGCCCGTTTCCGGTTTTATGCGGCGGGCCCCACACTTGCCGATGCTGGGGACATCGGCCACTCGTTACTGTTCCGGAACGTCCAGAACATCTTTATTCATGACAAAGGGTTCCCATCCGATTAATGGGAAAAAAAAGGTGAGTTTCCCCGCCCATTGACCTTGGGGCAGGGATGGTGAGGGTCTGATGTCGATTGAGTCCTATCTGAAGAAGCATACCGAAACGCTGGTCAAGGACGTGGGCATCGAAGCCGCCTGCGAGATCACCGGCAAATCGAAGGCGACGCTGGGGCGCTACTATTCCGACAGCGGCGAACATGACGACCGATTCATGCCCATCGACGTTGTCGCGCAACTGGAAGGATCCAGCCGGTTCCCGCATGTCACGGCAGCGCTGGCCGACCTGCGCGGGATCACCCTGAGCTATGACGCCGAGAAGCGGAATGCCACATCCTCGGGCGTGAACCAGGACGTGGTCGCCCTGGCGCAGCGTTTCGGGATGCTGATGGCGGAATACAATCAGGCCATAGGCGACGGAAAGATCACGATCAACGAAGCCAAGCGGCTTCTGCGCGAGACGCTGGCGATCCAGCAGGTGCTTCTTGAGATGAAGCTGAACCTGGAAGACGAGGCGACCTGACGCTTAGAGCTGCGGGGCCGGCCAAAGCCGCCCCGCCTTAAACCCCTAGCGGCTGTCGCGGCGCGGTACGAAGCTGCCGCCCTGCGGCTTGGCAGGACGCTGGCCCTGCGGCTTGCCCTGACCTGCAGGACGACCCTGGCCCGACGGCTTGCCCGAACCCGACCGTTGGCCTTGCGGCTTGGCGGTCAGCTTCTGGCCCTGCCGACCGCCAGTGCCGGGACGCTGGCCCCGGTTCTGACCCGGCTTCGGTGCTGCCGCCACAACGTCTGCCGCCCAAGGAGCGCCTCCGACGACGGGCAGGGGTGTCTTCAGCAGCTTTTCGATGGCCTGCAACTCGCCCATTTCCGCAGGGGCGCAGAAGCTGATCGAAGATCCGTCCATCCCCGCCCGCGCCGTGCGGCCAATGCGGTGGACGTAGTTTTCCGGCACGTTGGGCATGTCGAAGTTGTAGACGTGGCGAACGGTCGGGATGTCGATCCCGCGCGCGGCCACATCGGTCGCCACCAGAACGTCAAGCTCGCCACCCCGGAACTCGGCCAGGGTGCGGTCGCGCTGGTTCTGGCTTTTGTTGCCGTGGATCGAACCGACCTTGAAACCCCAGGTCGCGAGAAGCTTCATCAGCTTTTCCGACCCGTGCTTGGTGCGACCGAAGACCAGCGCCTGCTCGCCAGGGTGCTTCTTCAGATACTCTTCCAGCACGCGGGCCTTGTCGCCCGACGGCAGGTAGTGGACACCCTGGCTGATCCGTTCGACCGGCTTGCCGGGCGGTGCCACCTGCACCCTGATCGGATCGCGCAGATAAGTATCGGCGATTTCCGAGATGTCCTTCGGCATGGTCGCCGAGAACAGCATCGTCTGGCGCTTCAGCGGGATGTGCTTGGCGATCTTCCGCAGGGAATGGATGAAGCCCATGTCCAGCATATGGTCGGCTTCGTCCAGCACCAGATAGGCGCATTTCTCAAGGCTCACGTCGCCGCGTTCCAGAAGGTCGATCAGGCGGCCGGGCGTGGCCACCAGAATGTCGGTGCCTTTGGACAAGGCCTGCGCCTGCTTGAACAAGGAGGCACCTCCGACAACCATCGTCACCTTGACGGCAGTTCCTTTGGTGAAGACCTCGAAGTTGTCCTTGATCTGGCCGATCAGTTCCCGCGTGGGCGCAAGGATCAGGGCGCGGACGTTCTTTGGCCCCGGCGGGTGACCGATGTCCAGAAGGCGGTGCAGAAGCGGCAGGCCGAACGCGGCGGTCTTGCCGGTGCCGGTCTGGGCCAGGCCCATCAGGTCGCGGCCCTGCATGATGTGGGGGATCGCCTGCGCCTGGATCGGCGTGGGCGTCCTTAGCGTGGTCTTTTCCAGCGCTTTCAGAATTTGCGGCGAAAGGCCGAGGTCGGCAAAAGTGGTCATGGCATAGCCCATAGTTCAGAGGGCCTGCGACCCTCGTCCCAGGCCTTTGCCCGTGACCGTGCCGCAAGCGGCGCCCCTGCGTGACTAATGGGAACCAGAATGTCCGGGCCTTTCGGTGCTCACGCGGCACGGGCTTCGGACAGGGGGCAAATGAGGGTTTTGGCGGAACAAGTCAAGTCAAAGCGGTCGCAACACCGGGCTGGACCTTGTTTCGCGCTGGGGGTATGACTTTGCCCGTCCGCGTATCCACCTTGGCGTCATGTCCGGTCGCAGGGCCACCTACCGGCCCGTGCCAGACAAAGTCTTTTCCGATCAACCACTTCTCCGGGTTTTGTCTCACCATGCCGAAGTTTCATCGAATTGCCGCCTTCTGTGTCATGGTTGGCGCCGTTGCCTGGATCGCGACCGGAGAGTTCTCGTCCGTCGGCAGCGCCCAGACGGCCGAGGGTAAGGAATCCCCGACGCCCGAAGCCCCCGCGACGGAAAAGGCGCCGCTGGTCCGTACGGTATCTGCGGTGGACCCGGTGTTCATCGACCATGCCCGCGAAATCCGGCTGTCAGGGATTACCGAGGCCGACAAGCGCACTGACCTTGCGGCACGGGCGGACGGGGTGATTGCCTCGCTGGCCCTGTCAAAGGGCGGCACCGTCAACGCCGGGGCCCTGGTGATGGTGCTGGAGGGTCCCGAGACGGTCGCTCAGGAAGAAATCGCCCGCATTGCGCTGGCGCAGAAGGACCGTGATCTGGAAGTGGCCGAGAAGCTGTTCAAGGCCGGCAGCACATCGGAAAGCAACCTGACCAACGCGCGGTCCGCCCGTGATGCCGCTGGTGCTGAACTGGCCCGCGCCCAGGCGTCTGCCGACCGGCTGCGGCTTAAGGCCCCGTTCGCCGGGTTCGTGGATTCGGTTTCGGTCGAGCTTGGCGAATGGGTGCAGACCGGCACCCCTGTCGCTACGATCCTGTCGCTTGACCCAATTCTGGTGAAAGCCGAGGTAAGCGAGGTTGACCTGTCCAGCGTCGCTGCCGGTTCGACCGCCAAGGTGCGGCTTGTCAACGGGACCGAGATGAATGGCACCATCCGGCTTGTCGCGCGTGAAGCGTCGGCCCAGACCCGCACCTTTCCGGTGGAAATCGCCCTGCCGAACCCCGACCTGACGCTTCCTTCCGGCATGACCGCCGAGGTTTCGCTTTACGCCCAGCCGACCCGCGCCGTTGTGGTGCCACGCTCGATCATCACGCTTTCGGACGATGGTCTGCTTGGCTTGCGCATCGTGGGCAAGGACAACCTTGCGCAGTTTGTACAGGTCCAGATCATCGATGACACCCCCGACGGTCTGGTCGTAACCGGCGTGCCCGATGGCGTAAGGATCATCACCGCCGGGCAGGATCTGGTCCGAAACGGCGAGGCAGTCGACGTCGTTCCCGGGGTTGGCCAATGAAAATTGTCGAAACCGCCATCGCCAATGCACGGCTGACGATCTCGGTTCTGCTGTTCCTGATGCTGGCCGGGACGATGGCCTACATCTCGATCCCGAAGGAAGCCGAGCCGGACATTCAGATCCCGATCCTTTATGTCAGTATGTCCTATTCCGGCATCTCGCCCGAGGACAGCGAGCGGTTGCTGCTCCGTCCGATGGAAACATCACTGAAATCGATCACCGGGATCAAGAAGATGACCTCGACCGCTTTTCAGGGCGGGGGCAACGTGCTGATCGAATTTCAGGCTGGGGCCGACCTGAAGAAAGCGCTGGATGATGTCCGCAACAAGGTTGACATGGCCCGGCCCGAGCTTCCCGATGGAGCCGACGAGCCGACCGTGAACGAAGTCAACCTGTCGGAATTCCCGATCCTGGTGATCACGCTGTCTGGCGACGTGCCCGAACGAGTGCTGGCGAAGGCGGGACGCGATCTGCGCGACCGGATCGAGGAACTGCCCCCGGTCCTGAACGCCGACCTGCAAGGCGTGCGCGATGATCTGGTTGAGGTGGTGATCGACCCCGGCAAGCTTTCGACCTACGGCCTGCGCCCTGATATCCTGATTGCCGGTTTCGCTGCCGGAAACCAGCTTGTCGCTGCCGGATCTCTGCAAGGGGCCGAAGGACGCTACGCGATCAAGGTTCCGTCGCTGCTTGAAACAATCGAAGACGTGGCGAACCTGCCGGTCGTGTCTACGGGCACCGCCACTGTCCGGGTGCGCGACATCGCCGACATCCGCCCGACGCTGAAGGAACCTGACACCGTCACCCGCCTGAACGGCGAGCAGGCCATCGCCATCGAGGTGTCAAAGCGCACCGGCGCGAACCTGATCGAGACGGTGGACCAGGTGAAGGTCGTCACCGAAGAGTTCAAGAAGCTGTTGCCCGAAGGCACCGAAGTCAGCTTCAGCCAGGACAAGTCGAAGGAGATCCGGCAGCTTTTGTTCGATCTTCAGAATTCGGTTCTTACGGCGGTGATCCTTGTGTTCATCGTGATCCTTTACGCCCTGTCTGTCCGCGCCTCGCTGCTGATCGGTCTGGCGATCCCCGCGTCGTTCCTGATGGGGATGCTGGCGCTGTCGCTCTGGGGCTACACCGTCAACATCGTCGTTCTGTTCTCGCTGATCCTTGCGGTGGGGATGTTGGTCGACGACGCGATCATCGTCACCGAATATGCCGAACGACGAATGTCGGAAGGCATGGACAAGCGAGAGGCCTTCGCCACAGCCTCGCACAAGATGACGGGCCCGGTGGTGGCTGCCACCATGACCCGGATTGCGGCTTTCTCGCCGCTGTTGTTCTGGCCCGGCATTGTGGGCGAGTTCATGAAATACATGCCGATCACCCTGATCGTCACGCTGTCGGCCTCACTTGTCTACGCGCTGATCTTCGTGCCAACCTTGGGCGCGCTGATCGCCAAGCCGTTCAAGCACCCGCCCGTGCACAAGGACGGCGCCTACATGTGGGTGGTGGGCAAGGCCGTCCGCCATCCGGTGATCATGCTCTTTCTGGCGCTTAGCTTGTTGGCCTCGGTTCCGTATGCCTATGTCCACTATGGCAAGGGCGTGATCTTCTTTCCGGATGTCGAGCCGGACTTCGGCCTGCTTTACGTGAAGGCGCGGGGAAATCTCTCGATCACTGAAAAGGATGCGTTGGTGGCCCAGGCCGAAAAGCGCATTCTGGGCTGGCCGGGGATTGAGACGGTCTACACCCGCACCGGAGCGGGCGGTGGGGCGGGCAATGACGTCGATGCCGATGTGATCGGGGTGATCCAGTATGAATTTGTTGACTGGCGCGAACGCAAGAATGCAAACGCCATTCTGGCCGACCTGCGAACCGCGATGGTTGGAATTCCCGGCGTCGATATCCAGGTTTCGGTCCCGGAGGCCGGTCCGCCTACCGGCAAGGCGATCCAGATCCAGCTGTCGGCGGACGATCCGACCTATCTGAAAGAGGTTGCGCAAAAGGTGGCGGACCGTCTGGCGCAGGTGCCGAATGTCATCGACATCTCGAACGGACTGCCGCCGCCCGGAGTGGACTGGGAGTTGCAGGTCGACCGCGCCGCCGCGTCACGCTACGGCATCGCGCCGTCGACCGTGGGCGGCATGGTCCAGCTTGTCACCGGGGGGCTTAAGCTTTCCGACTACAGGCCTGCCGGGGCCGATGACGCGGTGGACATTGTCCTGCGGCTTCCGGTCGATCAGCGCACCATTTCGGCGCTGGACCAGTTGCGCATCCAAACGGCGGAAGGGTCGGTCCCGATCTCGAACTTCGTCACCCGCAAGGCCGCACCGACCACCGGCACGCTGACCCGGCTGGACGGCGCGCGGACCGTGACGGTGCAAGCCGGTATCCGGGAAGGCGTGCAGGCCGACGCGATCTATGCCCAGGTCACCAAGGAAATGGAGGCCGCCAAGCTGGACCAATACGGTATCCGCTGGAAACTGGCGGGCGAGGATGCTGAACAGGCTGAGGCCGGGGCCTTCCTGTCCAAGGCCTTTGGCGCGGCAATCTTCCTGATCTTCATCGTGCTTCTGGCACAGTTCAACAACTTCGTGTCCGTGGGGCTGGTGCTGTCGGCGGTCATCATGTCAACCATCGGGGTGCTTCTGGGCCTGATGATCATGGCGCAGCCCTTCACGATGGTGATGACCGGGATCGGCATCATCGCTCTGGCGGGGGTGGTTGTGAACAACAACATCGTGCTGATCGACACCTACGACACGCTTCGGCGCGAAGGCAGGCCGAAGATCGAGGCAATCCTGCAAACCTGCCGCGAACGTGCCCGCCCGGTGGTGCTGACGGCGATGACCGCGATCCTGGGCGTGTTGCCGATCGCCTTCGGCCTGAACATGGAGCTTCTGAACCACGAAGTCACCATCGGCGCGCCGTCGACCCAGTGGTGGATCGCGCTGTCCAGCGCCATCGTCTACGGGCTGGCCTTCGCCACAGTGCTGACGCTTGTCATCATCCCATCGATGCTGATGCTGGTGACCTCAGCGGACAACCCGAAGCCGTGGTTCTGGCAGCGCGAAAAGCGGCGCGAGTGGTATGCGAAGTACCGCCCGGCGAAGGTCACGCGCCGTCGCGGGACGCAACCAGCCGAGTAGGTCAGTACATCGAGCTTCGGTAGCCGGCTTCCAGACCTTCGTCGATCTTGAGCTGCTCGACCGGGTCCTGCGGTGCACCCGTGGTCTGGTCGAGGATCATCTTCAGCAGGGACGGCATTTCGGTGCGGTCCTGACGCGCCGCCGGATCCCATAGGCGCGCGCGGCGGAACGCCTTGGCGCAGTGCAGGAAGACTTCGGCGACCGTCACGACGATGGCCAGGGTCGGAACCCGATCATTGACGGCCATGCGTTGCAGAAGCTCTGGGTCGGTTGACAAGGCCGCTGCGCCGTTGACCCGGAGGGTGTCGTCAAACCCCGGGACCATGAACAGAAGACCGACATTCGACCGCGCCAGAATGTTGGACAGCGTGTCCAGCCGGTTGTTGCCGGGACGGTCCGGGATCGCGAGGGTCCGGTCATCCAGGACCTGAACAAACCCCGCAGGATCACCACGCGGACTGACATCCGACATACCCGACGCATTCTGCGTGCCGATGCACAGAAACGGCGAGCGGCGGATGAACTCCCTTGCGTGAATGTCCAGTGCGTCCTGGCATTTCAGGCCTGCCAACGTGTGCGTTGCCGGGAACAGGGCCCGCAGGGAAGCTTCATCCGGAACGATGTGTCCGGATCTGATCAGGGTGGTGGACATGCGGTATCCTTCGATGGAGGCCAAAGCCTACACAGTGACAAGCCGGCGGATAGGCAGGAAAGGTATCATTATGAAAACCGAATGCCGTGTGATTGCAACAATAATTTCATCGTCGAATTAAATCTGGCGTCGTCTCGACCTGAAGTGGCTTATGAGTAAGGGTTCCACTGGAGTTCGCGCGCTGTGGTCGCGTCATTTGGTCTGTCTTGCGCCTGTCCCGCCGCAATTCCTTCAGCCACTGAAGCTAAAAACCGAACGGCCCGCTTCAGGTGAAGCGGGCCGGTTCAGGTTGAACCCGAAGGTTCTCTTTGGTGGAGCCAGGGAGGATCGAACTCCCGACCTCTTGAATGCCATTCAAGCGCTCTCCCATCTGAGCTATGACCCCACCGGAGAGAAACACCGCGCCGTTACCGTCGCGATGCGGGGTGTCTAGGGCAGGTCGCCGGGGGCTGCAAGGGAAAAAACGCCCCTCTCCCCCGCCGTTTGCCTTAGACTTCTTCCTCGTCGCCGGGCACGTCGGCCAGGTCATCAAGCGACACGTTGTCGTCGGCGTCGTCTTCCAGAAGATCGTCATCCATCTCGGCGTCGTCAGCGACGGCGCCGTCAAGGAGGGCGTCTTCGGTTTCCAGATCCTCGACCAGAACGTCGTCATCCTTTTCCGGCACGGCGCGGGCGATGACCGAAGCGGCCATCTTGCGGCGGACGGATTCGATATCCACGACCTCGCCCGTGTAGGGGCTTACGATCGGGCTTTTGTTCAGGTCATAGAAGCGCTTGCCGGTCGTCGGGCAAATCCGCTTCGTGCCCCATTCTGCTTTGGGCATGGTGATCCCTTTAAGTGGTCTGTACGCCAGGAAAACAGCCGCTTGCCACAGGTGCGGGCGACTGTCAAAGCCTTTTGTGTGCCAGCCGAAATGGCTATGGTCCGGATAGGTTTCAAGAGGTTTTCATGGCTATCCTGTCAGGCTCTCCGCCGGTCGAGGTGCATCTGAAGCGGTCCGCCCGCGCGCGGCGCTTCTCGCTGCGGGTTTCGCGTCTGGATGGCAAGGTCACGCTGTCGATGCCTGCCCGCGCGCGGGAAGGTGAGGCGCTGGCTTTCCTGAAGGGCAACGAGGACTGGCTGCGGCAGACCCTGTCGGCCATGCCGGACCCAGCGTTGCGGCCAATCGGCCCCGGTTCGGTGATCCCGGTCGAAGGCCGCGATCTGGTCGTGACCCCCGCAACCGGGCGCGGGGTGCGGGTCGAAGGCGACCACCTGCTGGTGCCGGGCAATTCTGCGACTATGGGTCCTCGGGTTGCCGCCTGGCTGAAGGTGCTGGCCCGCGACCGGCTTGCTGCGGCCTCGACCCGTTATGCGGGACAGGTGGGCCGCAGCTACGCGACGCTGGCGATCCGCGACACCCGGTCGCGCTGGGGGTCCTGCTCGCCTGATGGCAGGCTGATGTATTCCTGGCGGCTGATCATGGCCCCGCCATCCGTCCTGGACTACGTGGCCGCGCATGAGGTCGCGCATCTGGTGGAATTGAACCACTCCGCCGCCTATTGGGCCATCGTGACCCGCATCTGCCCGGACTGGAAGGTTCACCGCGCCTGGTTGCGGACCCATGGTTCCACCCTGCACCGGGTGCGCTTTCAGGATTGACCCCTTCGGTTCGGGGGTGTTCCCATGCAAGCCATGTTGACCCCCCGTCCCCCCGACCCCAACGCCTCCGCCCATGAGCGGCTTTACCGAAGCCTGCGCCAGCAGGTCATGCACGGTGAGATGAACCCCGGCCAGTCGCTGACCCTGCGGGGTTTGGGCAAGGCTTTCGGCGTCTCGATGACCCCCGCCCGTGAGGCGGTGCGGCGGCTGGTGGCGGAAGGGGCGCTGACCTTGTCCTCCTCGGGCCGGATTTCGACGCCAGAGCTGACCCCGGAGCGGATCGAGGAGCTGGCGGCGATCCGGGCCTTGCTGGAGCCGGAGATGGCCGCACGTGCCCTTCCGCGCGCCCACTTCGCGCTGATCGAACGGTTGACGGCGATCAACCTGATGAACGGAGAGGCGGCGGTGCGGGGGGATGCGGTGACCTATGTCCGCACGAACCTGGAGTTCCACCGGACCCTCTACCTGCGGGCCCAGACCCCGGCGATGCTGGCGATGTGCGAGACGGTCTGGCTGCAACTGGGGCCGACGATGCGGGCGGTCTATGCGAAGGTGAAGCGGAGGGAGCCTCCGATGCACCACCGGGTGATCCTGGCGGCCCTGAAAGCGGGGGACGAGCCGGGGCTGCGGCTGGCGGTGCGGACCGACGTGACCCAGGGGCTGCGGCATCTGGCGGGGTGAGTGTCCACGGTGGACAAACGCGGATGGGTCATGGAAATCAAGGGGTTGGTCGCGGGCGTTAGGGGTTTCTTAAGTTGTTGTCAGGCCCCGACATAGGTAAGCCGGATCACATTCTCGTCGATCATGTCCCTGCCGCTTAGGCGCAGCGGCGCCACCGGTCCGGCAAAGAACGGCTTGCCCGCGCCAAGCACGACGGGGTGGAAATAGAGCCGATATTCGTCGACAAGACCGGCTTCAGACAGGCTTTGCGCAAGGATTGTTCCGCAGACGTCCACCTCACCCGTGAACCGCGCCTTCACGTCAGTGGCAACCTTTTCAAGATTGTCGGAGACCAGCGTCGCGTTGGGACCGACCGAGGTCAGCGTGCGCGAGGCAACCCACTTCGGCTGCGCGCGCCAGGCCTGTGCGAAGGCCTGTTCGTCCGGCCCCCAATCGGGCTTGTCCTCCTCCCAGTAGCGCATAACCTCATAGATCTTGCGACCGTAGATCGCAGCAGATGATGCCTGAACCTGTTCGACCCAGTGCCGGAACAGCACCGGCCCGGGGGAGAAACGGTCGTGATCGACGTAGCCGTCGAGAGAAACATTCATCGCAAAAACAAGTTTGGCCATCGGGGCACCTCTGGTCCGCAGCGTAGGCCGAAGACCTGCATGGCGCAAATGCAGAAGAATTAGGGTCCGATGCGTGCATCCCTGCACAGATGCCCCCTGCATTTGCGCCTTTTCGCGCGGGTCCATTGGCCCCATCTTCTGTGCAACGCAATCAGGAGAGACCCTCATGTCCATCCGTCCCGTCATCGAGACCCGCCGTGCCAGCCCCCATATCGAGGGCGCAGGCGTTCACCTTCACCGTGCTTTCGGGTTTCAGGACCCGACCGAGGCGGACCCGTTCCTGCTGTTTGACGATTTCCGGGGCGATCATCCCCGGGATTATTCGGCGGGGTTCCCGTGGCACCCGCATCGGGGAATCGAGACGATCACTTACGTCCTCGCGGGGACCGTGGAGCACGGCGACTCACTTGGGAACAAGGGAACGCTTGGGCCGGGGTCGTTGCAACTGATGACAGCCGGGCGGGGCATCCTGCATCAGGAGATGCCGAAGGGTGACGCCAAGGGCCGGATGCACGGGTTCCAGCTTTGGGGCAACCTGCCGCGCGCGCTGAAGATGACCGCGCCGCGCTATCAGGACATGGAGGCCAGCGCCCTGCCGGAGCGGCATGAGGATGACGGCACCAGCATCCGCGTGGTGATCGGCGACTATCGCGGGGTCAAAAGCCCGGTGGATGGGATTGCGGCGGACCCGCAGTATCTGGATGTTTTCGTGCCTGCGGGCAAGCGGAAGACCTTCAAGGTCGACACCCGGCGTCGGGCCTTTGCCTATGTCTTTGAGGGTGCGGGCAACTTCCGCGATGCGGCCCGGCCGGAAGGCGTGCTGCTGGAGAAGGAAGTGAAGGGTAAAGAGGTCAACATCCGTGACCTGTCCGGCAACCGGACCTTGGTGCGCTTTGGCGCGGGCGACGAGGTGACGGTGACGGCAGGGCCGGACGGGGTGCGGTTCCTGTTGATCAGCGGTGCGCCCATTGAGGAGCCGGTGGCCTGGGCAGGACCGATCGTGATGAACTCGGAAGCCGAGTTGCAGCAAGCCTTCAAGGAGTTGCGCAACGGGACGTTCATCCGCCCGGCCCACTGACCCGGCGCATTGACCCGGCCCCGTTGACCGGAAACGGGCCTGCCACACTGGCGGGCCCATTTTCTTTGGGCGGGTTGCAAGTGAACCGGCCTCTCGCCACTGTGCGCGCGACGCAGCCGAAGGACGGACCATGTATGTAAAACCGCTGGGGATGAACTACCGGAGGTTCCTGGCCAGCCTGCATGCGACCTGCCTTTTCGACTGGTATCTGGAGGTTGGCTGCCGGTCGGGGGAAAGCTTTGCGCCGGTCCGGTCAAAGACCATCGCGGTCGATCCGTTTTTCCGGGCCGAGATCAACATCATCGGCCAGAAGCCCGCGCTGCATGTGTTTCAGGCAACAAGCGATGACTTCTTCGCGGGTCGCTTCATGGCGCGGAACGACATCCGGCTAAGCCTTGCGTTTCTGGACGGGATGCATCTTTTTGAGTTCCTCTTGCGGGATTTCATGAACACCGAGGCGGCGATGGACCCGAAAGGCGTGATCATGCTGCATGATTGCGTGCCTTACGGACAAAAGATGACGCGGCGTGATCTGGACAATCTGCCGGATGGGGCCTGGACCGGGGATGTCTGGAAGCTGATCCCGATCTTGCAGACCTGGCGGCCTGACCTGACCGTGACGGTGCTGGATTGCCAGCCAACGGGTCTGGTCTGCATCAGCGGTCTGAACCCGAAAAGCCGGGTGCTGGCGGAAAATTACGACCGGATCGTCGC
>JANMGI010000251.1:0-2389 GCA_031374565.1 Paracoccaceae bacterium
CGGCTGGATCAGATCTGCTTTTCCGGCATCTGCACGCGCAACCCGTCGAGCGCATCGGAAACCTTGATCTGGCAGGTCAGCCGCGAGCGCGCCGGATCGGGGTGCCAGGCGAAATCCAGCATGTCGGCTTCCATGTGGTCCTTCTTCGGCAGGCGGTCGACCCAGGCCGGGTCCACGTAGACATGGCAGGTCGAACAGGCGCAGGCGCCGCCGCAATCGGCCTCGATCCCAGGGATGCCGTTGTCGCGTGCACCTTCCATCACGGTCAGGCCGGTTGCGACCTCGACCAGGTGTTCGCGGCCGTTATGTTCGACGTAAGTGATCTTCGCCATTCTGGGTCTCCAAGGATCTTTGATGTGACATAGGCCAGTCCGACCGGATTTGCCAGAGGGCTGCGGGCCGGTTGCCGGCTTGCCTTGGCGGACAGATGTTCTAGTATTGTTCTCATGGCTCTGGTGATCCCCTCCTCCCGCAACGGGACCTGGCCGCGCCCTCCCGCAGCACTGCCAGCCGGGCGGCTGGGCGAGCCCCCCGCTGGCGCGCGGGTGACGGTGGCCGGGCTGGTCCTGGTGCGGCAGCGGCCGGGGACGGCGAAGGGGGTGATCTTCGTCACGCTGGAGGATGAGACGGGGACCGCGAACGTGGTGGTCTGGGCCAACGTCTATGAACGCTTCCGCCGGGCGGTGATCGCGGGGCGCTTGCTGCGGGTGACGGGCAAGCTGCAACGCGAGGCGGGGGTGGTGCATGTGGTGGCAGACCTGATCGAGGACCTGTCGCCGATGCTGGACCGGCTTCTTGACCCCGGGTTCCGCTATGACGGGGTGCGGGCCGGGGATCAGCCTTAGGGCCGGTGGCCAAATTCCTAGCCAAGGAATTTATCAAATTTTTTACTCAAAAAATTTGGCGGCGGGAGGGACCCGCCGCCATTCAAAGCCCCGAACCTATGACCCTATTCGATCGACAGCGCCACGAAGCGCGGGTCGCCGCCACGGCGCACCAGAAGCAGGATCGACTTGCGCCCGGCGTCCTTGGCTTCCTTGATCCGGTCCTCAAGGTCTTGCAGACGCACGATCTTCTGCTGGCCCGCCTCGGTGATCAGGTCGCCTTCGACCAGACCCTTGGTGAACGCCTCGGACGCCTGATCGACCCGCATGACCATCAGACCGGCCGCAGACGGATCAAGCCCCAGCTTGGAGCGCATGTCGTCGTCCAGCGGCGCCAGGGTCAGGCCCAGCGTCTCCATCTCTTTCGGAGCCTCGGCTGCGGGGGCAGAGGCGGGCATCGTCACCGCCTCGGCCTCCTCACGCCGACCAAGGGTGACGGCCAGCGTTTCGGTCCGGCCTTCGCGCAGGACGATCACCGGGACCGCCTCGCCGATAGGAGCGTCGGCCACGCGGCGGGTCAGGTCGCCTGCGTCGGACACTTCCTGACCGCCGAAGCGGGTGATCACGTCACCGGACTGGATCCCCGCGTCCTTGGCCGGGCCATCGGGCACATCGGTCACAAGCGCGCCCACGGCAGCATCCGCCAGGCCCATGGATTCGGCGATCTCCGGGCTCATGTCCTGAATGCGCACGCCCAGCCAGCCGCGCCGGGTTTCGCCGAATTCCTTCAGCTGGTCCGCAACCTTGCTGACAACGTTCGACCCCATGGAAAAGCCGATCCCGATCGACCCGCCGTTGGGCGACAGGATCGCGGTGTTCACCCCGATCACCTGCCCGTCCATGTTGAACAGTGGCCCGCCCGAGTTGCCGCGGTTGATCGCCGCGTCGGTCTGGATGTAGTCGTCATAGGAGCCCGAAAGCTCACGTCCCCGGGCCGAGACGATCCCGGCCGAGACCGAGAAGCCCTGGCCAAGCGGGTTGCCCATCGCCATCACCCAGTCGCCGACCCGCATCAGGTCAGAGTTGCCGAAGGACACGAAAGGAAGTGGCTTGTCGCTTTCCACCTTCAGAAGCGCGATGTCCGTCTTGGTGTCGGTGCCGACAAGCTTGGCCTTCAGCTTCTGGCCCGAGAAGAACTCGATCTCGATCTCATCCGCGCCTTCGATAACGTGGTTGTTGGTGATGATATAGCCGTCTTCGCTGATCACGAAGCCCGAGCCCAGCGCTTCGGACCGCTGCGGGCCGCCCTGGCCGGGACCGCCGAAGTCATCGAAAAAATCCTGGAACGGACTGCCTTCCGGCACCATGGGCATCCCGTCGGTCGGGGCTGCAACCATCTGACTGGTGGTGATGTTCACCACCGAAGGGCTGATCTTTTCCGCCAGTTCGGCAAAGCTTTCCGGCGCACCGAAGGCCTGCACATCGCTGGCAGGCGCCACGCTGAGACCGAAGCCAAGGACCAGCGCCAGAAGGGTGCTGGACCGCAGGGCGGAACGGATGGAAGG
>JANMGI010000300.1:0-1573 GCA_031374565.1 Paracoccaceae bacterium
GGTCTTCTTTCGACCCCATAGTAGAGCGAAATTTTGCATAGGCTGGATATTTCTCTCTAAGCCAACTGTAGAATGAGCCAAAGTGAGCATCACCAAGATGATCGCGCTCTATTTTGACTTTCTTAATCCAAGCTTCGATCAAAGATGGAAATGCTTTTTGTACTTCTGACCGTCGCATTCTTGGTGACCTTGTGCGTGTGCGTGGTTTCCACACTTGTAGACTCTGTGTGAGTTGTTGCAAAGGCGCGCGCCCCCTCACCGCACCAACGGCCCGCCAAACACCCGCTCATCCCCCTCCGCCACCCCTTTCTGCGCGGCCTCCTGCACCCTGGCCCGGGCGGCCTCCACCACCCCCGGCCCCTCATCTTCCCACTCCAGCCCCATCTCCCTCGCCACATCCCCGAACTGCGGCTTCTCGCCCGACCAAGCCTCCTCCCGCTCCCGGCAATGCGCCAGCGTCTCGGCCCCCCGGATCACCCCCGCCAGCCGCGCGTGCATGTAGCTGCGCAAGACATCGTTGATCCGTGGCCCATACCCCTCGCCCGTCGAGCGGAAGAACTTCATTCAGCACGTCCGCCTCCAGCGACAGCTTCACCTTCACCTTCACCTTCGACGCCCGGGGTGTGGCCGTGGCGCTCTGATGCCACTCCTCCGGGATGTGGCCGGTCAACTCGATGGTATTGTGCAGGTCCCATTCCAGCCGCCGCATCATGTAGGTCATCTGCGCGCGCTGGCGCGGGGTCTGTTTCGCAAGGTCGGGCATCGGTCGGTCTCCTGTCCCGACCATCCTCGGGCGCGGCTTCGATCAGCACCTCGACCCTTGGCTTGCCGGGTTCGGCCCGTTCCAGATGCTTGTGCGCGTTGTCGACCATCACGATGACCGCGTCGATCATTGCACCGATGGCAATGGCAATGCCGCCCAGGCTCATTATGTTGGCCCCGATCCCCAGCGCCCGCATCGCCCTGAAGGCCATGCGAAGGCCCACCGGCAGCATGATGATCGCGACCAGCGCTGACCGCACATGCAGCAGGAACACGAACGTCACCAGCGCCACCACACTGCGTTCCTCCAAAAGCGTCGTGCGCAGGGTTTCAATAGCCGACACGATCAGGTTCGACCGGTCATAGACCGTCACGATCTCCACCCCCTCGGGCAGGCTTTGCGCGATCAAGCCGATCTCGGCCTTGGCGGTGTCGATCACGGCCAGCGCATTGACCCCCCGCCCGTTGCAGCACGATGCCGCTGGCCGCTTCGCCCGCGCCGCCCAGCTCCGCAATGCCCCTGCGTTCGTCCGGCACGATCTCGACCCGCGCCACGTCACGCAACAGGACCGGCACGCCGCCCACGGCACGGATCGGAACGATTTCAAGGTCGGCGATCCCGCCCAGATAGCCGCGTCCGCGCGCCATGAATTCGAACTCCGACAGCTCGACCGTGCGCCCGCCGGTGTCCATGTTGCGGGCATCGACAGCCTTGCCGATTTCGGACCGGGTGATGCCAAATGCCCGCATCGGCACCGGATCTACGGTGATCGAGTATTGCTTGACGAAGCCGCCGACGCTTGCCACGTCC
>JANMGI010000330.1:0-8936 GCA_031374565.1 Paracoccaceae bacterium
GGCCAAGATGCATGGCAGTGGCCATGAAGCGGCTTGCGGCGCTATCGCCTTCGACGATGAGATCCAGAACGACTTCGGTCCAGTCCGGGAAGGCTTTCCGGTGGTCGAGGATCGCCTGGGCCATGCCGTCGGGCCCGAGGACATCGGGCGATTTCCATCCGCGCGGCACGTGGCAGATGAAGTCGGCGGTCAGCACATCCTTCAGGCGTCTGGTGGTGCCGGTGCTAAAGATTTCATGGAGGAGTTCAACGAGCGCCCTCGTCTGTGCTGGCCGAATGGGAATCTCCGCTGAAGGAGGAAGGCTAGGGCGGACCGGGATACGGGGCAAGCTGCCTGGTCCTGCGGGACTAGGGTTGGTTGGAAGCCGAGATTCCTCGTGCTCTTCCACCGGAGATATTCCGGCGTAGCACGGGCTTCTTGGGCGGTTGTTCCGGCCGAGGCTTTGTCGCCGGAATTGCGGCGCTTTTTCTGCGGCTTTGAGTCATTCCGCTTGCCCGGACCATGGCAGCCCCCTAATCGGGGTGCCATGAAACTGCTTTTTCTGGGCGATGTCGTGGGCCGTTCGGGCCGGACGGCGATTACCGAGCGGCTTCCCGGCTTGCGGGCGGCCTGGGGTTTGGATTTCGTCGTGGTGAACGGCGAGAACGGAAGTCAGGGCGCAGGGCTGACGGGCGACCATGCCAAAGAACTGCTGGCGGCGGGGGCGGATTGCTTGACGCTGGGCGACCATGCCTTTGACCAGAAAGACATGCTGAGCTTCATCGAGCAGGAGCCGCGGATCGTGCGGCCGCTGAATTTCTCCAAGGTCGCTCCCGGGCGGGGCTTTCGTGTGTTCGAGGCGACCCAAGGGCGCAAGGTGCTGGTGACGCAGGCCTTGGGTCAGGTGTTCATGAAGCGCCCGTTCGATGACCCGTTCAGCGCTTTGGAGACGGTGTTGAAGCAGCACACGCTGGGCGGTGTCGTGCAGGCGGCAATTGTCGATTTCCACGCCGAGGCCACGTCCGAGAAGATGGGCATGGGGCATTGGTGCGATGGGATGGCCAGCCTTGTCGTCGGCACGCATACCCATGTGCCGACCAGTGACACGATGATTTTGGGCAAAGGCACGGCCTATCAGTCCGACGCCGGCATGTGCGGCGATTATGACAGCGTGATCGGGATGGAGAAGCTGGAGCCATTGCGCCGGTTCCTGACGGGCATGGCCAAGGGGCGGTTCGAGCCTGCAAATGGTGAGGCGACGCTGTCGGGCGTCTATGTCGAGACCGACGACAAGACCGGGCTTGCGACGAAGGTTCGGATGATCCGGGTGGGCGGACGGTTGCAGGAGGCGACGCCGTGACCGGAGGCTGGAGGTTCCCGCTGATCCTTGTCTGGCTGGGCGTCGGTTGGGGCGCGACCCAGCCTTTGGGCAAGATCGCCACCCAAAGCGGTGCAGGGCCTTTGGGGTTGACCTTCTGGCAGGCGGTGATCTGCACCCTGGTCCTGGGGACCATTTCGATGCTGCGCGGTCGGGGGCTGTTCTTCACGCGACAGGCGCTGACTTTCTATGTGGTAGTCGCGGTCCTTGGGACCCTGCTGCCGGGGTTGACCTTCTACATCTCGGCGGAACGTCTGCCCTCGGGGGTCATGTCGATCATCATCTCGACCATCCCGCTTATGGCTTTTCCGCTGGCTATCGTCCTGGGGATGGAGCGGTTTGACCTTATCCGGCTGCTGGGGCTTTTGCTGGGCCTTTCCGCCGTGGGGCTGATCGCGCTGCCTTCGACCAGCCTGCCGGACCCCGGAATGATCGCGTTCCTGCCTTTGGCCTTGTGCGGGCCGCTTCTCTACGCGCTGGAGGCGACGTTCGTGGCGCGGTTCGGGACCGCCGGGATGGACGCGGTGCAGGCGATGTTTGGTGTCAGCGCCGTCGCGGTGATCCTGATCCTGCCGCTGATGCTGGCGTCGGGACAGGGTTACATCCTTTGGCCCATCGGGCGCTCCGAGGCGGCTCTGATCCTGTCCTCGGCGCTGCACGGGCTTTTATACGCGACATACGTCTGGCTGGCGGCGCGGGCGGGGTCGGTCTTTGCTGCCCAGTCGAGCTATCTGGTGACCGGGGCCGGGATGATCTGGGCGATGCTGCTTCTGGGGGAACGACCGGCGCTTACGGTCTGGCTGGCGGTGGCGGTGATGCTGGCAGGCGTGGCGCTGGTGCAGTCGCGCCAACGGACGTCACGGAAGGTGGAGGCTTGATGTTCGGACTGTCTATTCCCGCCGAATGGCAACCGTTCGTGGCGATGGCGATTCTGGTGGCGATGTTTGTCCTGTTCGTGCTGGAGCGGACGCCTGTCGAGGTAACAGCCATCGGCGGGGCGGCGTTGATGCTGATCCTGGGCATTTTGCCGGTGAAAGAGGCGACCTCGGTCCTGTCGAACCCGGCCCCCTGGACCATCGCGATGATGTTTCTGGTGATGGGCGGGCTGGTCAGAACGGGGGCGGTAGAGGCGGTGGTGGGGGCCGTCACGCGCCACGCTGGCGACCGGCCCAAGACGACTGTGGTGGTGCTGATCGGGTCGATTGCGGCGGCGTCGGCCTTCATGAACAACACGCCACTGGTGGCGGTGATGATCCCGGTGGTGATGCAGCTGGCGATGAAGATCGGGGCGGCCCCGTCGAAATTGCTGATCCCGCTAAGCTACATGACCGTGCTTGGGGGAATGATTTCGCTGATCGGGACCTCGACCAACATTCTGGTTGACGGGGTGGCGGTGAAGGAAGGGCTTGAGCATTTCAGCCTGTTCGAAATCGCGCCCTTGGGGATTGCGGTGACGCTTGCGGGCGGGCTGTTCCTGGCGCTGTTCGGCAACCGGCTCTTGCCGGTGCGGCAGTCGATGGGGGTGCTCTTGAACGACCGGCGGAAGATGAAGTTCTTCACCGAAGTGGCGGTGCCCGAAGACAGCTCGCTTCTGGGACAAGCGGTGCTGGACATCGACATCTTCAAGCCGGACGGGGTTCGGGTGATCGACGTGCTGCGCGGCGATGCCAGTCTGCGGCGCGACCTGGCATCGGTCACGCTTGAGGCGGGGGACCGGGTGGTTCTGCGCACCGAGATGACCGAACTGATGGGCCTGCACGCGCGCAAGGACGTCCATCTGGTGGACAAGCTGTCGTCGGTGAAAACCGAGACGGTCGAGGTGCTGATCGGCCCCGGTTGCCGGATGGAGGGCAACCGTCTGGGCGATCTGCGGCTGCGGCGGCGCTACGGCGTCTACGTGCTTGCAGTGCACCGGCACAACCAGAACATCGGGCGGCAGCTGGATGACCTTGTGGTGCGGGTGGGCGACACTCTGCTTCTGGAAGGCGCGGTCGAGGATATCCAGCGGCTGGCGGCGGATATGGACCTGCTGGATGTGAACCGCCCCAGGGTGATGGCGTTCCGTCGGGCGAAAGCCCCGATCGCCCTGGCGGCGCTGGTCATGATCGTGCTTCTTTCCGCGCTGGATCTGGCCCCGATCCTGCCGTTGGCCTTGATCGCGGTGGCGGTGATCCTGATCACGCATTGCGTCGACAGCGACGAGGCATTTTCCTTTGTCGACGGTCGCTTGCTGGCGATGATCTTTGCAATGCTTGCGGTGGGTGAGGGGCTGGACCAGTCCGGCGCGGTCGAGATGGTCGTGACGGCCGTAGCCCCGTGGCTGGAGAATCTGGGGCCCTTCGCGCTGATCCTCGCGGTCTATTTCATCGGCCTTGTCCTGACCGAATTCCTGTCGAACAACGCGGTGGCCGTTATCTACACCCCCATTGCCATCGAACTGGCCCAGAAGCTGGGGCATGACCCCCGGCCGTTCGTGGTGGCGGTGATGTTCTCGGCCACGCTCGCCTTTGCGACGCCGGTGGGATACCAGACCAACATGATGGTCTACGGGCCGGGGGGCTACCGGTTCAGCGATTTCACCAAGGTGGGCCTGCCGCTGAACATCATCGTGATGCTGGTCAGTTGCGCTTTGATCCCGCTGATCTGGCCGCTGTAAACCTTGGGCGGACGTCGGCTTGGCCGACACGGGAGAGGAATGTCGGATGCGCCGCTGGCTGATCCTGTCAGACTATCACTGGATGGCGCTTGTGGGCGTACTGGCACTGTCGGCAGCACTCGTCGCCTGGATATCAGTCGGCCTGATCAACGTTGCGATGGCGAACTACGATTTTGTGACGCATTACGGTCTGATGGCACTTCGCGATGGCGGGTTTATGCAGATACTGGAAATCGGAGTGAGGGCGGCTCTGGTGCTGGGCACCTACATGGTGTTCAAGGCAGTCGAGACCGAGCTGATCTACCGCTGGCGCAACGCGGGAAAGTAGCGACCCTGCGGCAATGATGGGAGATGACGCGATGCGGTGGATGATCGGTGTTCTGGCCCTTGGCGGCTGTGCGGCCTTGCAGGCACCCCCGGTTCCGCAAGCGGCGCGGTTGTCGCCAGAGGTGCTGACGCTGACCCTGACTGACGGCACGATCTGCAAGGCGGGCTGGAAAGCAGCGGGCGGTGCAGGCCGGTTCGAGGATTGCGGGCCGGGCTTTGGTTATGCGGTGAACGTCGTGGAGAACCCCAATATCCTACGTCAGCTGTTCACTGGGCTGGCCGAGGCGCTGGGCGCGGAAGGCACTGTGGCCCCGATGGCTGAGGTGGTGATCACCGATGCCACGGGGCGCGACCACATGTTCGTATCGCCTCCGCCGTCCAACCTGTCGGACGACTGACAGCCTGGGCTTGCTCTTGTCACATTCGGCGGTGTAGAGGACGCAATCACCGAAATGGGACCGGAGTAAAGGCCATGGCAGGCCATTCTAAATGGGCGAACATCCAGCATCGCAAGGGCAAGCAGGACAAGGCGCGTTCAGCAAGCTTTTCCAAGCTGTCGAAGGAAATCACTGTCGCGGCGAAGATGGGGATGCCGGACGTCGACATGAACCCGCGGCTGCGGCTGGCGGTGAAGGCGGCGAAGGCCTTGTCGATGCCGAAGGACGTGATTGACCGGGCGATCAAGAAATCGCAAATGGGCGACGGAGCGGACTACTCCGAGATCCGCTACGAAGGCTACGGCGTCAACGGAATTGCGATCATCGTCGAGGCATTGACCGACAACCTGAACCGTACGGCGTCGAACGTGCGGTCCTATTTCAGCAAGTGTGGCGGGAACCTTGGGACGACGGGGTCGGTCGCGCACAGCTTTGACCGGGTGGGCGAGATTTCGTATTCCGCATCCGCCGGGTCGGCCGACGACGTGATGATGGCCGCACTGGACGCGGGCGCCGATGACGTCGAAAGTGACGAGGACGGCCACTGGATTTATTGCCCGGTTGAAAGCCTGTCCGAGGTTTCGGATGCGCTGGAAAAGGCCTTGGGAGAATCGACGGAATCGAAATTGGTCTGGAAGGCGCAGACCCTGACCGAGGTTGATCTGGACACCGCGCAAAAGCTGATGCGGCTGGTCGACCTTCTGGAAGAAGACGACGATGTGCAGACGGTGACGCACAACTTCGACGTTCCCGAGGACGTGGCGGCGCAGCTTTAATCCCTCCCGCCCCTTGCATTTTGCACCGTGAAGGCGCATGTGCGGGGGGCAAAGATTCTTCTCTTTCGTTCTACTGTCTGCTTCGGCCTTCAGCTTCGATCGCGACGACACTTGGGCCAAGCCATCGCATCTTGCGGATGGCACACTGACAGGAGACATCACGATGGCCAATGGCACCGTGAAATGGTTCAACGCCACCAAGGGCTTCGGCTTCATCGCCCCCGCAGGCGGTTCGAAGGACGTGTTCGTCCACGTGACCGCTCTGGAGCGCGCAGGCATCCGGTCGCTGCCCGATGGACAGGCCGTGACCTATGACATCGAAAAGGACCGCAACGGCCGTGAATCGGCTGTGAACCTGGCCCTGGCGTAAGCCTTATCCCTTTGGGGATCTGAAACGGGGGTGGCGAAGGCCGCCCCCGTTTTCTATTGCACCAGCACAGTTGCTGCGGCCTTGCGGATCGCGTCCGTCAGGGGCCGCAGGGCGGGTGCTGCAAGGCGGGTGAACTGCCAGTTCAGCGCCACATCCAGGGCCGTGTCCGGGATCATTTCCACAAGCGCGCCCGACGCAATGTGCGCGCGGATCAGGGGCTCGGGGTTCAGGCCCCAGCCAAGGCCTGCAAGGCAGGCGTCGACGAAAGCCTGCGACGAGGCCATGCGATGCGTGGGCAAGGCTTGACGCCGAAGCGGGTTGTGGCGCGCGACCCAGCGGGCCTGAAGCTGGTCGTTGTCGGAAAAGGTCAGGGTCGGGGCGCTGGCTAGGGCCTTCGGGGACACGCCATCCGGGAACCATCTGGCGATGAATTGCGGTGCCGCCGTCGCACGGTAGCGCAAAGCGCCAAGTGGAAAGGTATCGCAGCCTTGCAGGGGGCCGGAATGCGAGGTGATCGCGGCCAGCACCTCACCGCGACGAAGCCAATCCTGACTGACATCCTGATCGTCGATAACCAGGTCGAAAAGAAAACCGCTTGTCGCGGCGAGGGCGGGGATGACCCAGGTGGCCAGGCTGTCAGCGTTGACGGCAATGCGCAGGGTGGCGGGGCCGGGGCTGAGGCGGGGCAGGTCCGCCGTGAGGGTGCGTTCCATCAGCGTGATCTCGTCATGATGGCGGATCAGCCGCAGACCGGCGTTCGTGGCGGTGCAGGGTTGGCCCCGGCGGATGAGAAGGGTGCCCGTCGCCTCCTCCAGCGCCTTGACCCGCTGGGAGATGGCCGAGGGGGTGACGTGAAGCTCGGCTGCGGCAAGGTCGAAGGACCCACGACGGTGGACGGCGGCAAGAGCGGCAAGCTGGGCGGGGTCAAGCATTAGTTGAACTGATCTTGTCCGAGAATTCTTAATTCGACTGTTGTGGAAGGGCTGAGTAGCAGTCAACCGTAAATCAGGGGCTTGGTGATGTTTGAAGCGGCTGTGAACGGGTATCTGGTGGCGGTGAGCCTGATTCTGGCGATCGGGGCGCAGAATGCCTTCGTGTTGCGGCAGGGATTGCGGCGGGAGCATGTGGCGGCGGTGGTGGCGGTCTGTGCGCTGTCGGATGCGGCGCTGATCGGGGCGGGGGTGGCGGGGTTCGGGTCGCTGTCGGCGGCTTTGCCGTGGTTCGGCGAGGCGATGCGGTGGTTGGGGGTGGCGTTCCTGCTGGTCTACGGGGCCTTGCGGTTCCGGGCGGCGGCGCGGGGCGGGGAGGCTTTGCAGCCTTCGGACGCAGGGGCGGCCCCGCTGGGGAAGGTGCTGGCGACCTGCCTTTTGCTGACCTGGGCCAACCCGCATGTCTATCTGGATACGGTGGTGCTGATCGGGTCGATCTCGGCCCAGTATGCGCCGTTTCAGCTGGCTTTCGGGGTCGCGGCAGCCTTCGGGAGCTTGAGTTTCTTCACGGCGCTGGGGTTCGGGGCGCGGCTGCTGGCGCCGGTCTTTGCAAGGCCTGCAGCCTGGGTCTGGCTGGAGGTCGGGGTGGGGCTGACGATGTGGGCTATCGCGGCGGGGCTGGCGTTCGGGGGGTGAGTGTCCACGGTGGACAAACCTTGATAATCAAGCATTTACAATGGGTTGAATTTTTCTGTTAGGGTGGTGTTAAGGTTTGGGAGGAAGCGCCAATTCGGTCCAGGGGGGCCTTCGTCCGTTGTAGAACTTCAGCAGACGGTCGCGGGATTGGCCGGTGTTGAGACCAAGGTAGCGCATGGCGTTCTGCCACATGACCCGCTCTACCTGAGCGTCGGTCAGGTGGAGGTGGTCGCGAAGGTAGGCGATGACCGTCGTGCCATAAGTGTCAAAGCCGGGTTGCTTGCCGAGAATCGTCCAGTCGGTGCCATAAGGGATGTGATGGACGTCCTTGTCGCAGTCGGCGATCCACGCGTTCAGCTGGTGCGTGACGTAACCAAGCTGTTTGCGTGACGCGAAGAGTTCGGAGAAGTAGCTGATGTCGATATAGAGGTGAGAATCCGGGTGCTTTTGCAGGTGGCGCCCGATGGCCCATTCCCAGGTGGTCCGCAGGGTCGGCGTGCCAGTCGGTGGATCGGTCTCTTGCCAACAGAAGTGACCGGCATGGGCAAGGCACAATCTGAGAGCCGGTTTAATGTCCAGAGCCTTGATCCAGAAGTGCGGATCGGCGCGGCCTCCGTAGCCCTTTCCTGCGGAGAGCGAGTTGTTGGCATGCGCCAGCATCGGCACGTCAAGTTCGATGCAGAGGTCGATGGCGCGCAACATGGCCTGATCCAGTTTGGTGCCAAGCGTGCCCTTCGGTTGCAGTGCCTTGATGACCAGCGGCGGGTAATCGGCGTCCTTGTTCGAGTTGCCGGTGGCCTGAAAGCCCATCGGCGGGTAGAGTTTCAGGCCGACGAAGCCGTGTTCGGTCACCGCGCGGCGGGCAAGATCGAGGGGATCAAACTCTGGCGTGGGGAAGCGGTTGTGCTTGCCGGACTGCCAGAAGACCGCGCGGTGGGGGTTGTAGGGGACCATCGCGTGGATCGGAACGTGCGAGCGGCGGGAAAGTGCGCCGTAGACGGCGACCTGATCGGGAAGGGTGGAATTGCAGTCGGTGGTCTGGCCCAGCCAGTGGGTGTAGTCGACCATGAGCGAGATCAGCATCAGGGGCTGACGTTCCCAGTGGCGGCAGAGGTTGACAAGTTCCCTCGTCAGGCTTTCGCGGGAGCGGAAGAAAAGCTTTACCCAGTTGAAGAGCGTGCCGAAGGTGCCGCGGGACGCGAGCAGGCGCGCTGCGGCTTGACGGTTCGACATGCGGGACAGCGCACGGATGCCGGGGGCTGGGTCTGCCTCGTGCCAGAGCGTTTCGCGCAGGGTGTCGCGGCGTAAGGTGCGGAGGGACGGTTCGGCCTCGTGTGGTTCACCGAGGAAGGCGGAAAGCCCGTTCAGGGCACGCGCCTGGACGCGGG
>JANMGI010000346.1:0-1610 GCA_031374565.1 Paracoccaceae bacterium
GGATAGGCCCCGATCAACTGGGCTTTCAGCCCCGGCACCAGCAAGCCATAGGCCGCGCCCCCGACGGCAGCGGACCCCAAAAATACAACCAGCACTCCCCACCAGCGGAAAACTTCGGCCACCATCTTTCCCAGCGCCAGCAGCATGACAATGGCGAAAAGCGCGTGGGTAAAGCTGCCGTGCACCAGCACATAGCTGACCAGCCGGTGCAACTCGCTCAGAGGCTGGCCCCCGGTTTCCCATTGATACTTCAAAAGTTCCGGGAACAGCCCGAACTGCTCCACCGCCTGCAAGCGCCAGCCAATCGCCTGCGGCCCGCCCACGACCCCCGCCGCGCCAAGCGACAGCACCACCTCCATTGCGATCATCGGCAGGGCAAGCGCCCAGACCACCCAAGGCAAGGGGTTCAGGGGCGGTGCGTTGTGATCCGGGTCCATGCTTGTCCTGACTGATTGACGCCTCAAGCCCCTTCGATTACGCGGAATGCCAAGCTTAATCCAGACGGAGCCTACCTCATGTCCTCCCCGGCTTCGCCCGATCAAAAGGGTATCCAAACGCCGACTCCCTTCAAGCCCCGCATCTTCTCGGGCATCCAGCCTTCGGGTGGGCTGACGCTTGGCAATTATCTTGGGGCATTGAAGCGCTTCGTGGAAAAGCAGGACGAGGGGATCGAGACGATCTATTGCCTTGTCGACATGCATGCGATCACCGTCTGGCAGGACCCGGCTAAACTGCGTCAGCAAACGCGTGAGGCGGCTGCAGGCTTCATCGCGGCAGGGATCGACCCGAAACGCTCGATCCTTTTCAACCAATCGCAAGTTGGGGCACATGCCGAACTTGGCTGGATCTTCAACTGCGTTGCGCGCATGGGCTGGATGGGTCGGATGACCCAGTGGAAGGACAAGACCGCCGGCAAGAACGCCGAGGCCGCAAGCCTTGGCCTTTTCGCCTATCCTTCGCTGATGGCCGCTGACATCCTCTTGTACCACGCCACGATGGTCCCGGTGGGCGAAGATCAGAAGCAGCACCTTGAGCTGACCCGCGACATCGCGATCAAGTTCAACAACGACTACGGGGTGGACTTCTTCCCAGTGGTCGAACCCCTGATCGAAGGTGCGGCAACGCGGGTCATGTCCCTGCGCGACGGCACGAAAAAGATGTCCAAGTCCGACCCGTCAGACCAAAGCCGGATCAACCTGACAGACGATGCTGACACCATCGCCGCCAAGATTCGCAAGGCCAGGACCGACGCGGAACCGCTTCCGGAAACGCTGGAAGGTCTGAAAGACCGGCCCGAAGCGCGCAACCTGGTGAACATCTACGCCGCCCTTGCCGGCCACACTGTGGAACAGGTGATCCGCGACTTCGCCGGGGCCCAGTTCGGCACTTTCAAACCGGCGCTGGCCGATCTTGCGGTCGCCAAGCTTTCGCCGATCACGACCGAGATGAACCGCCTGATGGCCGACCCCGCCGAGATCGACCGCATCCTTGGCGACGGGGCCGACCGCGCCGACGCATTGGCCCGGCCAATCCTGGATCAGGTCTACGACATCACCGGCATGATCCGCTCACGCCGGAAATGATCCACAGCTTTTGTCAGGTCCCCCGTG
>JANMGI010000078.1:0-4012 GCA_031374565.1 Paracoccaceae bacterium
GCCATCGCCCTGGCCTCCGCCATCCTCATCGGGCTTGTGAACGGCTTCGGCATCGCCATCTGCCGCGTCCATCCCCTAATCATGACGCTTGGAACTGCGCTCATCGCCACCGGCTGCCTTCTGGTCTACCAGCGCTACGTCATCGCCACCGGAGTCCTGATCCCCGACTTCCTCGTCTGGCTGGGCACTGGCCGCAGCTTTGGTCTGCCGAACAGCCTCGCCCTCTTCATCCCCTTCGCCGCCCTGATCATCTGGGCCCAACGCCGCAGCGGGTTCGGGCGGCTCCTTTATGCCATCGGCGCGAACGAGGCTGCCGCACGCTTGTCGGGCGTCCGGGTCTGGCAGGTGCACTTCACGCTCTACACCCTCTCCAGCCTGATTGCGGGGGTCACCGGCCTCCTCTACCTTGGTCAGATCAAGACCGCCTCACTCTCCCTCGCCCTTCCCCTCGACCTCCCCTCGGTCGCCGCAGCCGTCATCGGTGGCACCTCGATCTTCGGCGGGCGCGGCGGCTATGGCGGCACCATCGTCGGCGCGCTGATCCTGACCGTTCTGACCTCGATGCTGACCCTGATGCAGATCCCCGAGGGCGGGCGGCGGATCCTTTTCGGGCTCATCATCCTTGCCGTCACCGCCCTCTTTATCCGCCTGACCGAACGCAACTGAAAGGGCCTGCCCATGTACAGGTTCCGTATCGTCGGCATAAGCTTTGACCACATGCACATGGGCGACCTTCTGCGTTGCGTCCAGGACCACCCTTACGCCGAAATCGCTGGCATCTTCGACCCTGATCGCGCCACCATGCAGAGCGCTATCGACACCTTTGGCATTCCCGAGGACCGTGTCTTCACTGACTTCGATACCTGCATGCGGGAAACGAAACCCGACCTCGCCATTCTCTGTTCTGCCCCCGCAACACATGCCGACTACACCCGGCGACTGTCCGCACAGGGTGTCCACATCCTCGTCGAGAAGCCTTTCGCCAGTTCGACGTCCGACGCCCGAGCGATGATCGACGCTATGCAGCCCACCGGTAAAACCCTTGCGATCAACTGGCCCCTCCGCTGGGTGGAAAGCCACGTCACCTCCAAGCGTCTGGTCGAAGAAGGCCTGATCGGTGAGGTGATCGAGATCCACTCCTACGGCGGCAACCGTGGCCCCCTCTACCACCTTGCCGACAAGATCGAGGTCAGCCGCGAGGAGGTGGACCGGCAGAAGCCCACCTCCTGGTGGTACAAGCGCGAGTCTGGAGGTGGCAGCCTGCTGGACTACCTCGGCTACGGCGCGACCCTTGGCACATGGTATCGCAACGGCGAGGCCCCGCTGGAAGTCACCTGCGTCACTGATGACACCCCCGGCATCGAGGTCGATCAGCACGCCATCGTCGTCTGCCGCTACGCCACGGGTCTGTCGAAGATGGAGACGCGGTGGGGGACCTTCACCGACCCTTGGGTGATCCAGCCGCAGCCGAAATGCGGGTTCATTCTGGTCGGGACCGAAGGAACGATTGCCAGCTGGGACTATGCCGACCACGTCACCGTGCAGACCCGCGCGAACCCTGAACCGCACCCGGTTCCGGCCGATCCCCTGCCGCCGGGCGGGCGCAACGCCATCGAATACGTCCTCGGCTGCATTTCGCGCGGTGAACCCCTGACCGGCCCCCTCGACCCCGCCGTCAGCCTGATCGGCCAGCGCATTGTCGACACCGCCGCCCAATCCGCCTTCGAAAGGCGCACCTTGCCGCTGATCCCGTGAGCGAGCCGGATGCCGAAACCTACGCCCTCAAATCGGCCGCGCTGCCGGATGTCTCTTCGCCAGACTTGCCCTACCAGCCGCCGATGCCGCGCAGCTATCGCCCCCGGATCGGGATTGTCGGAGCGGGTGGCATCGTCTCCGCCCACCTTGACGCTTACCGCACCGCCGGATGGGAGGTCGCGGCGATCTGCAACCGGACCCTTTCCAAAGCCGAAGCCAAGGCCTCCGAGTTTGCCCCGAAGACCCGCGTCACCGACCGCTGGCAGGATCTGCTGAACGACCCCGCCATCGACGTTGTGGACATCACGCTCCACCCCGCAGACCGCCTGCCGATCATCGAAGCTGCATTGCGCGCGGGCAAACACGCTCTATCGCAAAAGCCCTTCGTCCTTGACCTTGCCGAGGGTCGTCGGCTCGTCGCCCTGGCCCGCGAGAACGGCATGAAGCTGGCGGTCAACCAGAACGGCCGCTGGGCCCCGCATCTGGCATATATGCGCGAAGCCGTCCGCGCAGGGCTGATCGGCAAGGTAATCAGCGCCCATATCAGCATCCACTGGAACCACGGCTGGATTGCCGGGACTCCCTTCGAGGCTATCGAAGACCTGATCCTTTGCGACTTCGGCATCCACTGATTCGACTTCCTGCGCAGTGTCATCGGCCCCCGCGCGCAAACGGTCTTTGCCACCGCCGCCCGTGCCACTGGCCAGACCGCCGCAGCCCCCCTTCTCGCCCAATGTCTCGTGCAGATGGCGGGCGGGCAGGCCTCGCTGATATTCGACGGGGCCACGCCACACGGCCCCCGCGACACCACCACGATCACCGGGACGCTTGGCACCCTGACCAGCGATGGCCCCGATCTTGGGCAACAGTCGGTCACGCTGACCACTGCCGCAGGCATCGCCCGGCCCCAGCTTTCTGGCACATGGTTCAACGATGGGTTCCGGGGGGCGATGGGCGCGCTGCTGGTTGCCATCGAAGACGACACCGAACCTGCCAATGGCGCAGAAGAGAACCTGGATAGCCTGGCCCTTGCCTTCGCTGCGATCAAGTCCCGCCGCAACGGCCGCGCGGTTGTTGTGGGATCGGCCACGAAATTGACGGTCTGACCTATTTCAAACCAGTCGCCGCGATCCCGCTGACGAAGTGGCGCTGCGCCAGGATGAACACCAGTATCATCGGCGCGACGGACACCAGCGCTGCGGCCATCATCAGCGGCCATTGCGCGGCGTATTGGGTCTGAAACAGCGCAAGGCCGACGGTCAGCGTGGTCTTCTCAAGGTCCGACGGCAGGTAGATCAGCGCCGAGAAAAGGTCGTTCCACGAAAAGAGGAAGGCGAAGATCGCGAAGGCCGCAAGCGCCGGTTTCGACAAGGGCAGGTAGATGGTGAAGAAGATGCGGGCAAGGCTGGCCCCGTCGATCCGCGCCGCCTCGGCCAGTTCCAGCGGGATGGTCTGGAAATACTGCCGCATGAGGAAGGTCCCGAAGGCCCCGCCAAGGAAACTGGGCAGGTAGAGGGGGGCTTGGGTACCATACAGCCCCAGCGTCTTGAAGATGATGAATTGCGGAATGGCGGTGATCTGCGCGGGGATCATCAGGGTGATCAGGAGAAGGACGAACAGCACATTCCGCCCCGGGAACCGCATGACGGCAAAGACGAAGGCGGCCATTGAACAGGTCAGCAGCTGCCCCAAGGTCGAGATCGCGGCGATCTTCACCGAGTTCCAGAGAAGAAGGTGGAAGGGCATCAACTCGAAAATCTTCGGGTAGTTGGCTATCGACGGCGTCGCGGGGATCAGCCGCATGTCGAATTGCTCGGCCGCTGGTTTGAGCGAGGTCGAGATCATCCAGAGGAATGGGGCGACCATCAGCACAGCTCCGGCCAGCAGAGCGGCGAAGGCCAGAAAGTCGCCAAGCTTGGCCTTCATGCCACACCCCAGTGTTTCTGCATCCGGAAATAGACCCATGTGAAGGCCAGGATGATCCCGGTCAGCACCACGGCCTGTGCGGCGGCGTCGCCCATGCGGAAGAAGCGAAACCCCTCGCGGTAGATGGAAAAGACGAGGGTGGGGAAAGAGGAGTTTCCGTTGCCAGTCCGGGTCAGGATGTAGATGTAGTCGAAGGCCTGGAAAGCATGGATCGTTGCCAGCACCGCCTGAAAGAACAGGCTTGGGGCCATCGCGGGCAGGGTGACAAAGCGCAGGCGTTGCCAGAAGCCTGCCCCGTCAATCCGGGCAACCTCGTAGTGTTCCTTCGGGA
>JANMGI010000377.1:0-2643 GCA_031374565.1 Paracoccaceae bacterium
CTGAAGGAATAACCCCGCCCCGGGCCGGGTAACGGGGCGCCGGGGCGGGGGGGGGGCCCCGGGGACGGGCCGGGGGGGGGGGCCGCGCGGCCAACCCCCCCCCCCCCCCCCCCCCCCGCGGGCCCCCCGCCCGCCCCCTCGCCCCGCCAACCCCCCCGGGGCGGGGTCATTCCTTCAGCACACCTGAAAGATGGGCGCCGTAGCTGGATTTGCCGAAGACCTTCGCGCGTTCGGCCAGCCCGTCGCGGGTGATCCAACCTTGATGAAACGCGATCTCGTCCGGGGAGCCGACCTGCATTCCCTGCCGGTCCTGAAGCGTGCGGACGAAGTTTCCGGCTTCCAGCAGGCTGCCGGGTGTGCCGGTATCGAGCCAGGCAAAGCCCCGGCCCATGCGTTCGACCTGAAGCGAGCCTTCGGCCCGGTAATGTTCAAGGACGTCGACGATTTCCAACTCGCCACGTGGGGACGGCTTGATCTGCGCCGCGATGTCGGGCGCGCGTCCGTCGAGGAAGTAGAGGCCGGTGATCGCAAAGCTGGAGGGCGGGTTCTTCGGCTTTTCGATGATCTGGGTCACACGGCCATCGGCATCGAAGGCGGCGACGCCGTAGCGCTCGGGGTCGGAAACGTGGTAGCCAAAAACTGTGCCGCCCGACGGTTGCGCATTGGCGCGGTGCAGGATTTCCGGCAGGCCGTGGCCGAAGAAAATGTTGTCGCCAAGGACCATGGCCGAAGGTGCGCCGTTCAGGAAATCGCGGGTCAAGAGGTAGGCTTGCGCCAGACCTTCGGGCTTGTCCTGGATGACCCAGGTGAAGCTGACGCCCCATTGGCTGCCATCGCCAAGCAGGCGCTGGAACTGCGGCTGATCTTCGGGCGTGGTGATGATGGCGATGTCGCGGATATCGGACAGCATGAGGACCGAGATCGGGTAGTAGACCATCGGCTTGTCGTAGATCGGCAAGAGCTGCTTCGAGACCCCGAGTGTGATCGGCCAGAGGCGGGAACCGGTGCCCCCGGCGAGGAGGATGCCTTTGCGGGTCATTGGGTAAGCTCCTTCACGATCATTTGCAGACCTTGCCGCCAGTCGGGGCGCGGGATGCCGAATGCGGCGGTAAATGCACTGCAATCAAGGCGGGAATTCAGCGGACGTTTGGCGGGGGTGGGGTAAGCGCTGGTCGGAATGTCGGTGATCCGGCAAGGCAGGTTCGCCGTGGACATGATGGCGCGGGCGAAGTCGGCCCAGCTGGTATCGGGGCTGCCTGCGAAGTGGTGGGTGCCGCCTTGCGCGCCTTGGGTCAAAGCTTGGGCGGCGGTGATCAGTGCCTGGGCGATGGCGGCGGCGGGGGTGGGGCCACCGATCTGGTCGGCAACGACGTTCAGGGTTTCCTTTGTGGCCCCCAGCCGCAGCATGGTTTTCACGAAATTCGCGCCGTGGGCGGAGACGACCCAGGAGGTGCGGAGGATCAGATGCTGCCCCCCGGCGGCGCGAACGCCCTGTTCTCCGGCGAGTTTGGAGCGGCCATAGGCGTTCTGCGGGGCGGTAGGGTGGTCGGGGGTGAAGGGCTGCGTGCCGGTGCCATCGAAGACGTAGTCGGTCGAAATGTGGAGGAAGGGGATGCCTTTCGCGGCGGCAGCTTGGGCCATGGCGGTGGGGGCGTCGCCGTTAACGGTGGTGGCGGCGGCTTCGTCGGTTTCGGCCTTGTCGACGGCGGTCCAGGCGGCGGCGTTGATCACGGCGTCGGCCTTGTGGGCCGTGATGGCGGCGGCGCAGGCGGCGGGGTCCATCAGGTCGGCGTCTTCGCGGCCAAAGTAAGTGGCGTCGGGGGCGATGCGCTGAAGCTCTCGCGCGACCTGGCCGGTCTTGCCGAAGACGAGGAGCTTCATGCCTTGCCCAGCCGTTCGCCGACACCTTGGCGGTCAAGGAGGGGCTGCCACCAGGCTTCGTTGTCCAAGTACCAGCGGACGGTGCGGCGTAGGCCCTCTTCGACCGTGACCGAGGGCCGCCAGCCGAGTTCTTGCCTGATGCGGGTGGGGTCGATGGCGTAGCGGGCGTCGTGGCCGGGGCGGTCGGTGACGAAGGTGATCTGGTCGGAATAGGGGGCGGCTTTGGGGGCCATCTCGTCCAGGAGGGCGCAGATGGTGCGGACGAGGTCGATGTTGCGACGCTCATTCTCGCCGCCGATGTTGTAGCTGCGGTTCAGCGCGCCTTTTTCGAGGACGAGGAGGAGGGCGTCGGCGTGGTCTTCGACGTAAAGCCAGTCGCGGATGTTCTCGCCATTGCCGTAGACCGGGATCGGCTTGCCGTGGAGGGCGTTCAGGATGGTGACGGGGATGAGCTTTTCAGGGAAGTGGTAGGGTCCGTAGTTGTTGGAGCAGTTAGACAGCACAACCGGCAAGCCGTAGGTGCGGTGCCAGGCCAGCGCCAAATGATCGGACGCTGCTTTGCTCGCCGAATACGGAGAACTTGGATCGTAAGCGGTCGCTTCGGTGAAGTATCCCTCGTCACCCAGACTGCCGAACACTTCGTCAGTCGAGATGTGCAGGAACCGGAAGGCTTCCTTACGCCGTTTGGGCAACTCCGCCCAGTAGCTCCGCGCTGCCTCCAGCATGGAGTACGTGCCGACGATGTTTGTCTCGATAAACGCT
>JANMGI010000416.1:0-3327 GCA_031374565.1 Paracoccaceae bacterium
GAAGGCGGGCTACACCGCTGTCGAAGGCTACGGCGCACTTTATGCCGATGACGCGGCAGTGGCGGCGACACAGGCAGGCCTTGCGGCCACCGGGCTTGCGATGCCGACCGGCCATTTCGGGCTTGGGCAGTTGGAAACCGAAGCCGAGAAGGTCCTGGGAATCGCCAAGGCCCTGAAGATGGAACGGCTGTATTGCCCCTATGTGATGCCCGACGACCGGCCTACGGATGCGGCTGGGTGGACGGCGTTCGGAGCGCGGTTGCAGAAGGCGGGGGCGCCCTACAAAGCGGCGGGCTACGGCTTTGGCTGGCACAACCATGACTTCGAGTTCATGGCCTTGTCCGATGGCAGCCTGCCGCAGGACCGCATCTTCGAGGGCGGGCCGGGGCTGGAATGGGAGATGGATGTGGCCTGGGTCATCCGGGGCGGCGCAGACCCCTTGGCCTGGATCGAGACATACAAGGACCGGATCACGGCCGCGCATGTCAAGGACATCGCCCCGGCAGGAGAGAACAAGGACGAGGATGGCTGGGCTGACGTGGGCCACGGGACCGTCGACTGGAAGACGATCATGGCCGCGTTGCGCAAGATCGGCGTCAAGCACTTCGTCATGGAACACGACAACCCGAAGGATGACGCGCGGTTCGCCACGCGCTCTATCGCTTCGGCCAAAGCTTTCTGAGGAATAGAGAAAATGGCAAATCTTGGTATCGGGATCATCGGGGCGGGCAACATCTCGACCAGCTATCTGCGGCTGGCGCCCCTTTTCAAAGGGCTTGAGGTGCGGGCGGTTGCCGACCTGAACATCGAGGCCGCACAGGCGCGGGCGGCGGAGTTCAACGTGAAGGCGCAGACGGTCGACGACCTTCTTGCCAACAGGCAGGTGGATGTGGTGATCAACCTCACCATCCCGGACGCGCACTACGGGGTGACGAAACGCATCCTGGAGGCCGGAAAGCACGCCTATTCCGAAAAGCCGTTGGTCCTGACGCTGGACGAGGGCAAGACGCTGCGCGAGCTTGCGGCGTCGAAGGGCCTAGCGGTCGGTTGCGCTCCTGACACCTTCCTGGGCGGCGCGCACCAGCAGGCGCGGGCGATCCTGGATGACGGGCGGATCGGGACGATCACTACGGCGGTAGCTTGCGTGCAGAACCATGGTCCGGAGGGCTGGCACCCAAGCCCGGAGTTCTTCTTCCTGCCGGGCGCGGGGCCGATGCTGGACCTGGGGCCGTACTATGTGGCGAACCTGATCAACTTCCTGGGGCCGGTGAAACGGGTGGGGGCGATTACGTCCTCGGCAACGCCGACGCGGACCATCGGGTCCGGCGCGCGGGCGGGGCAGGACATTCCGGTCAAGACGCCGACGAACATCCATGCCCTCCTGGAGTTCCACTCTGGTGCCGTTGTGAACCTGACCACCAGCTGGGACGTCTGGCACCACAAGCGCAACCACTTCGAGTTCTACGGCACCGAGGGCACGCTGTATGTCCCCGACCCAAACTTCTTTGGCGGCACGGTCGAGGTTGCGGACAAGGCGGGCACGCTGACCACGGTGGAGCCGTGGGATCACCCGTTCGGCATCGTCAACCAGAACCACAACGGGCGCGATCTGGCGAACTACCGTACGGCGGGGCTGGCCGACATGGTGGCGGCACTGCAGGGCGGGCGCGACGCGCGCTGTTCGCTGGAGCGGACCTTGCACGGGGTGGACGTGATGACCGCCTGCCTGACCTCGGGCGAGACGGAGGGCTTTGTCACCTTGACCACCACTTGCACCCGGCCAGCGGCGCTGTCGCCCGATGAGGCGCGGGCGCTGTTGCGTTAAGGGTTGGCCAAGGCCTGGCACCTCCCTGTCAGGCCAGGCCTGCGGGCGGAGGGATTGAGGGATCTTTCCGCCCGTATCAATGACAAGAGGTTGATGATGCTGGAAAACCCCGTGCTCCGTGGCTTCAATGCCGACCCAAGCTTTTGCCGGGTGGGCGAGGATTACTACGTCGCGACCTCGACTTTCGAATGGTATCCGGGGGTGCAGATTCACCACTCCCGCGATCTGGTGAACTGGAAGCTGGTCAGCCGTCCCCTGCGGCGGGCAAGCCAGCTGGACATGCGCGGGAACCCGGACAGCTGCGGCATCTGGGCACCCTGCCTGAGCCATGCGGACGGGCGGTTTTGGCTGGTCTATACGGATGTGAAGCGGCTGGACGGGGCGTTCAAGGACGCACACAATTACATTGTCACCTGCGCCGCGGTCGATGGCGAGTGGTCGGACCCGACATACGTAACCTCCTCGGGGTTTGACCCGTCACTGTTCCATGACCGGGACGGGCGGAAATACTTCGTCAACATGCGCTGGAACCATCGCGAGAAAGGGACGGGCCTGAACCCGGCCAACGATCGTTTCGACGGGATCGAGTTGCAGGAATGGCACCCGGAAGAGGGGCTGTTGGGCGAGGTCGCAACGATCTTCCTTGGGTCGGACCTTGGCTTGACCGAAGCGCCGCATCTCTTCCGCCATGGCGACCATTACTATCTGACCTCTGCCGAGGGGGGCACGGGTTATGACCATGCGGTGACTTTAGCACGGTCGAAAGACATTCGAGGGCCGTACGAGACGCATCCCGCGAAACACGTGATCACCGCGCGGTTTGACCCGCTAAACCCGATCCAGCGGATGGGGCATGGTCAGTATGTCGAGGGGCATGACGGGCGGTTCTGGCATTCGTTCCTGTGCGGGCGGCCACAGCAGGGTCCGCGTGGGCTGTTCTGCGCGACGGGGCGCGAGACGGGGCTGGCCGAGGTCGTCTGGCGTGATGGGTGGTTGTGGCTGAAGGACGGGGGGATGCTGCCCCCCACGACGGTTAACCTGCCGGTGGAGCGGGTGGTGCCGGGTGCGGTGGAGTATGACTTCTCTGGGCCTGCCCTGCCGGAAGATTTCCAGTGGCTTCGGACGCCCCAGCCGGAGCGGATTTTCGCGATGACCGGAAGCGCGCTGCGGCTGATCGGGCGGGAAAGTCTGGGGTCGTGGTTCGAGCAAAGCCTGGTGGCCCGGCGGCAGGATGAGCCTGCATATGAGGCTGAGTGCGATGTGGTGGCGGACCCGCCCAACTGGCAGCGGGCGGCGGGGCTGATCACCTATTACAACCGGCACAAGTTTCATGCCGCGCTGGTCACCCGGGAAGGCGACAGCCGGGTTGTGACGTTGGTGTCCTGCGAAGGCGACTGGCCGGGCGAGGCGCTGACCTTCCACGGGCGGTTCCCGGTGCCCGAAGGCAAGGTCACGCTGGGCGTTTCGGTCGACCGGGCGGTGCAGCGGTTCAGCGTCAACGG
>JANMGI010000424.1:0-7974 GCA_031374565.1 Paracoccaceae bacterium
GCGGCTTCCTCATGGGTCTCGGCCACCAGCACGCGGCGGTGCTCAAAGGCGCGGCGGCCTTCCTTCAGCGTCCAGGCGATGTCGGCAAGGTTCTGGTCAGGGTTTGCACGCAGATGGGCAGCAAGGCGGGACGAAGCCTCGCCCAGGGCCGATTGGCTCCGGGCGGACAAGGTGATCAGCTGGAACGGCCAATCTGACGCCTCGGAAGCTGCAACGGCAGGGGCTTCCTGCACGACGACATGGGCGTTGGTGCCGCCCACGCCAAGCGAGTTCACCCCGGCCCTGCGGGGGCCGTTGCGGCGGGGCCAGTCGGTCAGGCGGTCGTTCACCTTGAACGGGCTGCCGTCGAAGTCGATGGCGGGGTTCGGCGATTCAAAGTTCAGGGAGGGCGGCATCTGCTTGTGGTGGAGCGCAAGCGTGGTCTTGATCAGGCTTGCCACCCCCGCAGCGGTGTCCAAGTGCCCGATGTTGGTCTTGACGCTGCCGATCCGGGCGAAGCCCTTTGCTTCGGTCGTCCGCCGGAACGCCTCGGTCAGCGCGGCCACTTCGATCGGATCGCCCAGATAGGTGCCGGTCCCGTGGCATTCGATGTAATCGACAGTCTCTGCCAGGGTCCCGGCCACGGCCAGCGCCGTTGCGATGCAGTCAGCCTGACCTTCGACGGACGGTGCCAGATACCCCGCCTTCGCCGCCCCGTCGTTGTTGACCGCCGACCCTTTGATCACAGCCCAGATATGGTCGCCGTCGGCCAGCGCATCGTCCATGCGCCGCAACAGGACCGTGCCCGCACCCGATCCGAAGACCGTGCCTTGCGCCCGGTGGTCGAAGGCGTGACAGACCCCGTCGGGCGACAGGACCTCACCCTCCTTGTAGATGTAGCCGCGGCCTTGGGGCAGGTCGATGGTGACACCCCCGGCCAGCGCCATGTCGCATTCGCCGTTCAGAAGCGCCTGAATGGCGTAGTGGGTGGCCACCAGCGAGGTGGAGCAGGCGGTCTGCAGCCCAAGGCTGGGCCCCTTCAGGTCAAAGACGTGGCTCACACGTGTCGACAGGAAATCCTTGTCGTTGCCGGTATGGCGGAGAAGGAACATCCCCGTGCTGTCGACCAGCGCAGGGTTGGAACAGAGGTTGAAATAGAAATAGCTGCCCATCCCGCATCCGGCGAAGACGCCGATCCGGCCCTTGAAGCCTTCGGGCGTGTGCCCGGCGTTTTCAAGCGCTTCCCACGCCACTTCCAGAAACTGGCGGTGCTGCGGGTCAAGGATCGCGGCTTCCTTGGGCGAGAAGCCGAAGAATTCCGCGTCAAACCGGTCGAAGCCCTCCAGCAGAGCGGCGGCCGGGACATAGTTCGGGTTGCGCAAAAGAGCAGGGCTTTCGCCCGATGCCAGAATTTCCTCCTCGGTCAGGCGCCGGACCGACGTCTTGCCGTCACGCAGGTTCTCCCAATAGGCCTGAATGTCCGCAGCCCCCGGAAGGTGCGCGGCCATGCCGACAATGGCAATATCCGTCTCTGCGGGAAGATCCTGCAGTGCGTCCTTCATGCGTCTACCCTTCCGACATGCCTTCGGCGGCACTGTCCCTGGCCGCTACGTCCAATCCGCGGCGGCCCGACAAAATCTTTCAGCCCGGCCCGGGCCAAGGCGACCCTGCGTTTTAGCACAAGCTTACCTACTCTGCACCTTCCCGAAAGCCGGGGACCGACCAGGACCATCAACGATTCGCGCGCCGTCAAAATTTTCTTGAGCTTTCCTACAGGACTCCGGCTAGATACGCACGGATATTGGGTAAGAAAATGGCCATATCTGGGGCAAATGCGGCCCTAGAATGCTGATTTCCATACTTTGTTTCCAGCCCGGCATCAGTATTGTGGAAGCCGTCGCCATGCCGTTCAAGTTTGCTTATTAGAGAGGGACAAGACCCCTCGAGTCAGGGGAATTGCTTTAAGGTGAGTAGATGACGCGCAGTAGATCCCGGAAGTTGTTGTCCCGCATTCTGTGGTTCGATCCCGAAGCCGGGAACGAGGTCGAAACGCCGGTGTCGATGCCCGATCCGGTGATGCAGGCCGAACAGATCGACACGCGGTCCTATGAACTGCCGCCGGTTCCTGAAGCCCGCGAACCGCGTCCGGCGCAGTCCAGCCGCGTGCGCTCACGTCTCTTGTCCGAACCGCCGGTGTCGCGGCCGACCGACCTTTACATCGAGCATTTCGGGCTGACCATCCGCCCCTTCGCGCTGACCCCCGATCCCGATTTCCTGTATTGGCCGCAGTCGCACCAGCGCGCCTACACCATGCTGGAATACGGCGTGCGCGCGCATGCCCCGATCACGCTGATCACCGGCGAGGTTGGCGCCGGCAAGACCACGCTGCTTTTGCATCTTGTGCGATCCCTCGGGTCGGAAATGACCGTCGGTCTGGTCTCGAACCCGCATGGCTCGCGGGCCGAGCTGCTGCGCTGGGTGCTGCATGCGCTGGAACAACCGGCCGAGCTGGAGGAAAGCTACGTCGACCTCTTCTCGCGCTTCCAGTCGTTCCTGTTGTCCGAATATGCCTCGGGTCGCAGCGTCGTGCTGATCTTCGACGAAGCGCAGAACCTGAATGCCGAAGCCCTAGAAGAGCTGCGGATGTTCATCAACATCAACTCTGGCAAGGATGAGGTTCTGCAACTCGTGCTGATCGGCCAGCCCGAACTGCGCGCGCTGGTCTCGCGACCGAACATGCGGCAGTTTGCGCAACGTGTGGCGGCCAGCTATCATCTGACAGCGATGGACCTGAAGACCGTCCGGGGCTATATCCCGCATCGGTTGCAGGTCGCAGGCTGTGAAAAGCGGGTCTTCGGGACGGCGGCCGTCAACCTGATCTACGACGTGACGCGGGGCGTCCCGCGGCTGGTCAACCAGCTTTGCGATCTGGCGATGGTCTATGCCTTCACCAAGGGCAAGACGGTTGTAACAGCGGCGACCGTCCAGCAAGTGATTGATGACGGAATATTTTTCTCGGCCAACGCCGCAAATGATACGAGTGAGAGCCCCGAATGACGCTTGATCTGCGTTTCTACCTGTCCCAAGTTTTTCGACGACTGCCGATCATTATCGCCATCATCTTCACCGCGACGACGGCGGGGATTCTGTATGCCGTGTCCCTGCCGCCGGTCTACCGGGCCGAGACGCGCCTGCTGATCGAAAGCCCGCAGATCCCTGACGAACTTGCCGCCTCGACCGTGGTGTCGACGGCAGACGAGATTCTGCTGGCGATCCAGCAGCGGATCATGACGCGCGACAATCTTCTGGCCATCGCCGAAAAACACTACCTTTTCAAAGGCAAACCGGACCAGACCCAAGAGGAGATGCTGAGGCAGCTTGGCGCACGGGTCGCGATCTACATGCCGACCAACCAGGGCAACACCGGTGTGGTCAGCGTGTCTTTCGCCGCCTCCGAACCGGAACTGTCGGCCGACATCACCAACGAGATCGCCGAACAGGTCCTGCAATGGAGCGCGGAACTGCGCACCAAGGCGTCCGGGAACACGCTGGATTTCTTCCAGCAGGAAGTCCGCCGTCTGACCGAGGAACTGGCTGCCGAGAACGCACAGATCCTGGAGTTTGAACAGAACAACCGCGACGCCCTGCCCGAAAGTCTTGAATATCGGCGGACCCGGCAAGCCTCGCAGCAAGAGCGCCTGTTGCAGGTCGACCGCGAACTTGCGTCCTTGCGCGACCGCCGGGATCGCCTGACCGAGCTTTACGACCGCACCGGCCGGATTGTCACCACCGGAGAAGACCGTACGCCCGAGCAAATCCGCCTTGGCGAAGCCCGTCAGGAACTTGCTTCAGCCCTGGTCATCCTGTCGTCCACCAACCCGCGGGTGCGGGCCCTGCAGAAGGAAGTCGAAGCGCTGGAAGAGGCGGTCAAAGAGCAGATCGATTCCTCTGGCGGCGGTCAGCTTTCGGCCTTCGATGTCCAGATGCTGGATATCGACGGCCAGATCACCTACCTGGCCGAACAGAAGGGCCTGATCGAAAAGGACCTCAAGGCGCTCGACGCCTCGATCGAGGCGACGCCGGGCAATTCACTGCGCCTGGCGGAACTGCAAAGCAACTACGAAACCCTGCGCGTGCAGTATGAGCAGGCCGTGGCAAGCCTGTCCGAAGCCCGGATGGGCGACCGGATCGAAGTCACCGACCGTGGGCAGCGGATCAGCATCATCGAAAAGGCGGTGCCCCCCAGCTTTCGTGCCGAACCGAACCGCAAGAAGATTGCCATCGCAGCCTTCGGGGCCGGGTTGATCCTGTCAGGCGCCCTCCTGGTGCTGGTGGAAATTCTGAACCGGACAATCCGGCGGCCTTCGGAACTTACCCGGGTGCTTGGCGCTCCGCCCTTTGGCACGGTGGGCTATCTGGCTGGCGGCCCGAAGCAAGAGCGCTGGTCTGCCAACCGACTGGGTGCGATGGCCTTCCTGCTGATCAACATCCCGATTCTGGTGCTGCTTGTGCACATGTACATCAAGCCAATCGATTCCCTGCTTGGTCTTGCGCCCAAGCCACCCCAGACCAGCGAAGCCGCCGACGGCACCGACGCTGCAAAGACCGAGTAGACTGACATGGAACGGATACAATCCGCACTTGCGAAAGCCCGTTCGGCGCGTGATCGCAAGCTTCAGACGCCACATCCCGGGGCAAAGCCCGGTCAGGAGGGTGGCCCGTGGGCTGACCTCGCCGAAGTCACGCTGGACCAGGGGGTTCTGGCACGCAATCTGGTGGTTGCGCACACGCCCGGACCGCATGCCTCGACCTTCGACGTGATGCGCACGAACCTGTTGCGGGCCCTGCGGGCAAACAGCTGGACCCGCGTGGCAATCACGTCCCCCACGCCTGCCTGCGGCAAGTCAACCGTGGCGCTGAACCTTGCCTTCAGCCTTGCGCGCCTGACCGACAAGAAGGTCATGCTGATCGAGCTTGACCTGCGCCACCCGTCGCTTGTCGGGATGATGGGTCTGCCAAAGGACCAGAACTTTGTCGAATCCCTCGGGGGTGGCAAGCTGGACCTTGCCCAGATCAAGCGGGTGGGGAAGAACCTGGCCTTCGCGCTGAACTCCAAACCGCTGGACAGTCCGGCTGAACTTCTGTCCTCACCCCGCACCGCTGATCTGATCGACGAAGTCGAGACGCGCTTCAACCCGGACGTCATTCTTTTCGACATGTCGCCCATGTTGGTCAGCGACGATGCGCTGGCCTTCCTTGATCAGGTCGATTGCGCGCTGATGGTCGCTGCAGCTGAGGAAACCTCGGTGGCCGAGATCGAGAAATGCGGCGCCGATCTGGGCAAGCGCACGCAGGTTCTTGGCGTCATCCTGAACAAGTGCCGATATCCCGAAGAGCAGGCGTCGCACGCCTATCCTGGATAGACTGCTCCAAACTCACCGCATCCAGCATCCAAGCCGCCACCCGGCTTGGAAAAGCGACTGGTCAGCCAGCGTTGATGAGCGCACTAGATGACAAAGGGGCCCATCAAGGGCCCCTCGTCAGATCCAGCTGGAGCGGGCGATGAGATTCGAACTCACGACCCTAACCTTGGCAAGATTGAGTAAGGGATACGCCAGAGTACGATGCTGTTCGATATTGTACTGATCATAAATATCTATTTTGTGAACTTCGCCACACGCCAGCCGATTGTGCGCTACGACTTTACGCCAAGTGCTTACAGAATGCGTACATTTTCCGAAGCGGCATGATAATGTATGCAAAGCTTTGGGGGCTGGGTTCATGCCAAAAGTGACCAAGAGAGCCGTCGATGCACTTGATCGACCGACAATGAGCCAAGAATTCCTTTGGGACAGGGAGCTTCGTGGCTTCGGCGTCAGGGTCGTGCCGTCCGGCCTCAAGACCTTCATTGTTCAATACCGCACAGCTGCTGGGCGGAGCCGAAGGCTGGCTATCGGGCGGTATGGTCTGATGACCGTCGAACAAGCCCGCGATCAGGCGAAAATCAAGCTGAGCATGGTGGCCATTGGCGTTGACCCTGCGGAGAAGGAAGATGTGCCTGAAGACAGCATCACCGTTTCCGACCTGTGCGACTGGTATCTTGAAGAAGCCAAGGCAGGTCGGATCCTCGGTCGGCGCAACCGTGCGATAAAGTCGTTCAGCCTTGCGATGGATGAAAGCCGGATCAAGACCCCCATCAAGCCGTTGCTGGGGAGCCGCCTCGTCAGCAGCCTTCGGATCCTCGATGTCGAAGGGATGCAGTCGGATATCGTGCTTGGCAAGACTGCCAAAGCGCGTGGCACCGGTCGTGGAGGTGTGGCGACAGGTGGCCCGGGTGTGGCCGGACGCGCCGTTACTACGCTGCAGAGCATCTTTGCCCATGCCGTGCGCCACGACAAGATCGAACGGCACCCAAACCTTGGTGCCCACCGTCTCGCGGCCAAGCGGAAAGTCCGCCGCCTGAGTTTGGATGAAATTGCCAGCCTGGGAAAAGCCATGCGTTTTGCCGACCGAAACGGTGAGAGTCCAGCGGGACTTGCCGTTGTGCGGTTCCTGGAGGTGACCGGGTTCCGGATATCGGAAGCCCAGCAGATGCACCGCGACTGGTTGCACTCCGACCGTGGATATGTCGCCTTCCATGACACGAAAGGTGACGCGCAGGTGCGGGCCATTGGGCCGAGCGCTGCCCGCCTGGCCGCTTAGCAGCCAATCCAACTGAGATCGCCCTTTGTGTTACCTGCGACAATGGGTGATGGGTCATACACCGCCGCGAAGGCTTGTCTGCGCCGCCTTTGCGCAATGGTGGCAATCGAAAGTGTAACCCCCCACACGCTTCGCCACACCTTTGCGAGTATCGCCGGAGAGCTTGGTTTTTCCGAGTTGGTGATCGCCGCGATGCTTGGGCATTCGGCGCAATCTGTGACGCAAGGATATGTGCATGTCGACGACGCGCTGAAGGTCGCTGTCGCCCAGACCTGTGATGAGATCGCAGGATTGCTTGATGGCCAGCTTCGGGTGCATTGATGGCAGGCCCCCGAAGCAAGGGCAGTGCGTGTCTCGAACCAAACCTTCGGATTTGGCAATTAAGGAGAATTAATCAGTCAGATATGACAATCGGAGCAACCGCGTGATCTCTGTCTCATCGTTCATGAAAGCCGGCTCGTAGTCGCGTATCTGAGGTCTCGTCACACCGTGCTGTCGAAAGGTTTCGCGCCAAAGCGTCGTGATCGTGTCTGCCATGCCCCGGATCAGTGCTTTCGCCTCTGCGTTCGGAAGCTCGAAAAACTCCGATGCCTCCAGCGCGAGTAGGATCGACGGTTCGTTTGATCCGTCTTCCAGGATCGCGGTTTCAAGATAGGGGTTCCGGTCTGGACCAGGATTGACGTCGAAAACCGGCGACAGCCGCCAGCGGTCGCGGCTGACATAGAGGAAACCGTGGTTTTTGAGATGGTCGTCCTTGTTTGAGACAAGGATCGCGAAGGTAAGCCGCAGATACAGCTCGTGCAGGTCGGATATTGCGTCGCTGATTGAGGTGCCCCCAGATTTGTAGACGCTTTGCCCCCTAACTTTGAGGCTAGGAGGCCGAGATGGGGACAGGCAATTACAGTGATGAGTTCAAGCGGGATGCGGTGCGGCAGATCTCGGTTCCGGGATACCCGGTTCGCGAGGTTGCCCGACGTTTGGGTGTGAGTTCGCATTCATTGTACACGTGGCTGAAGCCGTTCGGAGAGCAGGTGGCCAAGGCGGTCGGCGTGGACCATGAGGCCGAGAACCGACGGCTGAAGCGCGAGCTGGCCCGAGTGACTGAGGAACGCGACATCCTAAAGAAGGGTGAGCCATGGATCGCCACTGGTTCAAGAGCCATGTCGAACGCGTGCGTCGCGCGCGAGTCCCAGGCAAGTACGTCTTTATCCGGGCGCATCGGGCCGAGTGCGGCGTCCGGGCCATGTGCAGGGTGCCGCGGGTCCATTTCGCGTCGCGGACCTTCGGTTCAGC
>JANMGI010000439.1:0-1978 GCA_031374565.1 Paracoccaceae bacterium
GCGGCTTCCGCCGTTTCAGCCCCGCTGGAAAAGTCCAGCGCCACCCGGCCAAGATCGCGTTCGATGCCTGCCGGGTCAGGTCCTTGGGCGACCACCTCGACCTGCGTTGCCTCTCCTGCGGGCATCCGGCTGGCGCGGACAAGGATCTTGCCGTCCTCGAAAGCCGCGGGATGCAGGCCGTAAAGCGTGCGCAGATTCTCGACCACCCGCACCTCGCCCTTGGCCTGCAATGCGGACAGAAGGTCAGATCGACCGTCATGATCCAGGCCGTCCGACAGCCAGACCGTATCGAAACCGCCCTCGGGCAGGGACTTGGTCCAGTCGGCCATGCCGGATGGCACCCAGGCCTGCGGCTGCAATCCGGCGGCCCGGCCTGCCCAGGCCTCGGCCGTCTGGAACGCCACGGCGTCGGGTGTGTCGGTCAACCGAACCACGGCCACTGTCCGCCCGGCGACCCCGGCTTCGGCGACCAGCGCCTCAACCTTGGCCAGCCGCTGCGGCCAGTCCCTGGCATCGGCCCAGCCACCATCGACGGCGATCAGCAAGGGGCCGGTTCCGGCCTCACGGTCGTCGGGGTTCAGCACCGGCCCGGCGAAGCCTACGATCACCGCGCCCACGGCAAGCGTGCGCAGAAGAAGAAGCCACCACGGGGTCTTGTCCGTTTCCGCCTCTTCGTCCTTCAGACCCAAAAGCAGCGCCACGCCGGGAAACCGCCGCCGGATCGGCGCAGGCGGCACGGCGCGAAGAAGCAGCCAAAGAATCGGCAGCACGATCAGCGCCAGCAAAAGCCAGGGGGCCGCAAAGCCAAGGGGGCCAAGGGTGAACATCTACCGTCCCCCCTCCAGCGCCGCATAGGCCCAGAGCAGAGCCGATTGCGCCGGGGCGCCGGTGTGGTGGGTGGAAAAATGCCACCCGACCGCGCGGGCCAACACGGTCAGCCGGTCCTTGCGTTCGGCCAGACGCGCAAGGTAGCGGTCCCGCAGGTCGCCCGCGCGCTGGGTTTCGTGCCGCATCGTGCCGCCCATCGATTCAAAGATCGTGCGGCCGTCGAAGGGAAATTCCTCTTCCGCAGGGTCCAGGACCTGGATCAGCACGCCCTTCACCCCCCGGTCCGCCGCGCGGGCAAGGCCAGCCTCGATCCCGGCCAGATCACCCAGGAAGTCCGACAGGAACACCCCCCGCCCGTGGCTGACCATGCCTTCGGTCTCGGGCGCGCCGAAGTCTTCACCCGCCTCGTCGCCGGACAGCCGCGACGCCAGCCGCAGAAGCTGGGTCCGCCCGGCGCGAGGGGCCGCAAGGCCCGCAAGCCCCACCCTCTCGCCCCCGCGAAGCAACAGTACCGCCAGCGCGAGGCCCAGAAGCTTGGCCCGATCCGACTTCGGCGCGCGGGACTTGTCGCCGGTGAAGGCCATCGACTTGGACGGATCGACCCAGATCGTCACTGACTGCGCCGCCTGCCATTCCCGTTCCCGCACAAAATGCGCGTCGGACCGGGCAGAGCGCCGCCAGTCGATCATCCGCGCCGAATCGCCCTGATGTGCCGGGCGGTATTGCCAGAACTCATCCCCCAGCCCCGCCCTGCGACGGCCATGCTCGCCCATCATCACGGTCGAGGCCAGCATTTCGGCCTCGGCCAGAAGGGGCGGCAGCGTCTGACCCAGCGCCTCAGCGCGGGTCCGCAGGTCGGGAGTTGGGATCACGCCGCCGCCTCAAGCCGCAAGGTCTTGCTGGTGACGCGGGAAATGATGCCCGCCAGCGTCTCGCCACGGGCGCGCGCTGCAAAGGACAGCGCCATCCGGTGCACCAGCACCGACCGCGCAAGGTCTGCCACATCCGCGACCGACGGGGCAAGCCGCCCGTCCAGAAGCGCCCGCGCGCGCACCATCAGCATCAGGGCCTGCGCCGCACGCGGGCCGGGACCCCATGACAGTGAGTCAGCAAGGTCACGCCCTTCGGGTTCGCCCGGACGGCAGGCGCG
>JANMGI010000495.1:0-4981 GCA_031374565.1 Paracoccaceae bacterium
GCCCTTTGTGCGGCGGGGTCGCTGACCCTTTCGGACACCGCGCGCCTGCTGCGTATCCGAGGTCAGGCGATGCAAGAGGCCGTTCCCGTGGGCATTGGCGCGATGGCTGCCCTTCTGGGACTGGATTTTGAGACCGCCACACAGGTGGCGCATGAGGCAGCCCAAGGCGAGGTCTGTCAGGCCGCGAACGACAATGACCCGGCGCAGGTCGTCGTCTCGGGCCACAAGGCGGCGGTCGAACGCGCGCTTGAAATTGCCAAGGCCAAGGGGGCCAAGCGGGCCATCCTTTTGCCGGTAAGCGCCCCGTTCCACTGCGTCCTGATGCAGCCCGCTGCCCATGTCATGGCCGAAGCGCTGTCCGCCGTCCCGATCCTGAAGCCCGCCGTCCCCGTCGTGGTCAACGTACGCGCCGAGGCGGTGATGGAGCCTGACCGCATCCTTGACCTTCTGATCGCTCAGGTCACCGGGTCGGTGCGCTGGCGGGAATCCGTCCTCTGGATGGAAAAGGCCGGGGTCACCGAGTTTTGGGAGATCGGCGCTGGCAAGGCCTTGTCGGGCATGATCAAGCGCACGGCGGCCAATGCCACCACCCGCGCCATCGGCACGCCCGACGACATTGCCGCGCTCAAGGCATAGGAGACCGACATGTTTGATCTGACCGGCAAATCCGCTCTTGTGACCGGGGCTTCGGGTGGCATCGGTGCCGACATCGCCCGCGCCCTGCACGCCGCTGGCGCAACCGTAGGCCTTTCGGGCACGCGGGTCGAACCGCTGGAGGCCCTTGCCGCCGAACTCGGCGACCGCGCCCTTGTGCTTACCTGCAACCTTTCCAGCCCCGAAGACGTCGAAAGTCTGATAAAGCGAGCGACCGAAGCGATGGGGGCGGTGGACATTCTGGTCAACAACGCCGGGATCACCAAGGACGGCCTTGCCATGCGCATGTCGGACGAAGACTGGCAGTCGGTGATCGACGTGAACCTGACCGCCACCTTCCGTCTGTGCCGCGCTGCGGTCCGGGGGATGATGAAGGCCCGCTGGGGCCGGATCGTGAATATCTCTTCGGTCGTGGGCACCACGGGGAACGCCGGGCAGGTGAATTATGCGGCTTCCAAGGCGGGGATGGTGGGCCTGTCAAAGTCGCTTGCGGCCGAAGTTGCCAGCCGGGGGATCACGGTGAACTGCGTCTCGCCGGGGTTCATCGAGACCGCGATGACAGACAAGCTGAACGAGACGCAGCGCGCGTCGATCCTTGCGGCCGTTCCCGCCGGGCGGATGGGAAGCCCGAAGGAAATTGCGGCTGCCGTCTTGTTCCTGTCGTCACCCGAGGCCGCCTATGTCACCGGGGCCACGCTGCATGTGAATGGCGGGATGGACATGGTCTGACCCCTAACCGGCGCAAGTCAGGTTAAAGCGTTTGCCATGAGCGCAGACCCTTGCTATAGGCGCGCAGGATTATCGCCCCATTGGGGGTAGAACGAAAAAGGCCGGGAGTTTCCCCTGCCGCAGATATGAGGAACGGACATGAGCGACATCGCTGATCGCGTGAAGAAGATCGTCGTCGAGCATCTGGGCGTCGAAGGTGACAAGGTCACTGAATCGGCCTCGTTCATCGACGACCTGGGCGCAGATTCGCTCGACACGGTCGAGCTGGTCATGGCTTTCGAGGAAGAGTTCGGGATCGAGATCCCCGATGACGCCGCCGAAACCATCCAGACCTTCGGCGATGCGGTGAAGTTCATCTCGGAAGCTGCATAAGCATCTTCGTCCTTTTCGGGACAGCAGGGCACCCTTCGGGGTGCTTTTTGCGTTTTGGGTTCCGCTTGCAACGCGTGGGCAGATTACCCACCCTACAAGAGGCCGGACGGAGTAGGGTGGGCAATTTGCCCACGTGCCCGGGCTTGTGGCAACGGACCGCCGCCGGTTTCGTTCTGGCTTGCAAGACCTGACGCCGTCGCTCCAGTCTGATCGGGTCAACGAAGAGGACCCCATGACCGGTAACACCGCCCTTGGCACGATGTTCGGCGCTGCATCGGTCGAGACCTTCATGGGCATTCCGCGTTGCCGGGACCTGTCGCGCTTGTCTGCAAAGATGGCGCTGATCGGGGCCGATGGCTGCACGCCTTACCCGTCGGTCGGGTTTTACTGTGCGGGTGGTCCGGCGGCAATCCGGGCGGCAGGGGCGGCCTATGCGGCGAACCTTGCGCATATGAATTTTGATCTGGGCGGGCCGGTCTTTCCGGGCGGAGTTTCGGCGGTAGATGCGGGTGACCTGCCGCAGGACATCGGTGATCCGGCGGGGAACCGGTCGCGGATCTTCGGAGCGGTGAGCCAGATCCTGGACCGGGGTGGGGTGCCGATGCTGATCGGCGGTGATGACAGCCTGCCGATCCCGATGCTGGAAGCCTACGGCGCGCGGGGGCGGGGCTACACAATCTTGCAGATCGACGCCCATATTGACTGGCGCGACGAGGTGCAGGGGGAACGGCAGGGGCTTTCCTCGACGATGCGGCGGGCGTCGGAAATGGAGCATATCGAGGCCATCATTCAGGTAGGGCAGCGTGGCATCGGGTCAGCCCGGGTGCAGGACGTGGCCGATGCGGAAGCCTGGGGGGTGGGGTTCGTCCCGGCGGGTGAGGTCGTGCGCTATGGGACGTCGCGCGCGCTGGACCTGATAGCCAAGGGGGCCGACGTAATCGTCTGCCTTGACCTTGACGCGCTGGACCCTTCGGTGATGCCTGCCGTGATCGGTCGGACGGCGGGGGGCCTTGGCTACTGGCAGGTGCTGGAGCTGATCGCGGGCGTGGCCGAAAAGGCGCGGATCGTCGGGTTCGACATGGTGGAATTCATGCCCGAGCGCGATATTGACGGGCAGGGGGCGGCCGTCGCGGCCCAGTTGCTGGCGGCCGTGATGGGCATCGTCGCCCGGCAGGGATGAGATCTTAACAAAGGGTATACGTCCGCGACCAAGTGGTTGATTTTGTGGATATTCCGATTTCTGTCCACTGTGGACACATCTTCCGCCCGCCGATGGACCGCCCCCAAGGTTGCGCGGGCTTGGGGGGGCGTGTATCACCCGAGAAAAGCCTGTCCGTGGGAGAATAAGCATGCGTCGTGTCGTGGTCACCGGTCTTGGAATGGTCACCCCCCTTGCCTGCGGGGTGGAACAGACCTGGAGCCGCCTGCTTGCCGGTCAGTCCGGAGCGGGGACGATCACGAAGTTCGACGCGTCGGCCGTCGTGACCCAGTATGCCTGCGAGATCCCGATGGGCGACGGCTCGGACGGGACCTTCAACCCCGATGACTGGATGGAGCCGAAAGACCAGCGCAAGGTCGACGATTTTATCATCTACGGGATGGCCGCCGCGGTGCAGGCGGTGCGGGATGCCGGGTGGGACGATATCTCCGAAGAGGAAAAGCTGCGGACCGGGGTGATGATCGGGTCGGGGATCGGAGGGCTGAATTCCATCGCCGAGACGGCGGTGCTGATCAAGGAGAAGGGCCCGAAGCGGGTGTCGCCGTTCTTCATTCCCGGCGCGCTGATCAACCTGGTCGCGGGGCAGGTGTCGATCCGGTTCGGCTTCAAGGGGCCGAACCATGCGGTGGTGACGGCCTGTTCGACCGGGGCGCATGCCATCGGCGACGCGGCGCGGCTGATCATGTGGGGGGATGCCGACGTGATGGTTGCGGGCGGGACGGAAAGTCCGATCAGCGAAATCGGAATCGCCGGGTTCAACGCCTGCAAGGCCCTGTCCACCAAGCGCGCGCATGAGCCGCAGAAGGCCAGCCGCCCCTATGACGGCGACCGCGACGGGTTCGTGATGGGCGAAGGCGCGGGGGTTGTCGTGCTGGAGGAATACGAGCACGCCAAAGCCCGGGGTGCGAAGATCTACTGCGAAGTGCTGGGCTATGGCCTGTCTGGCGACGCCTACCACATCACCGCGCCGTCCGAGGATGGGAATGGCGGATTCCGGTCGATGGAGGCGGCGCTGAAACGCGCGGGGCTGGAGCCTTCGGACATCGACTACATCAACGCGCATGGCACCAGCACGATGGCCGACACCATCGAACTGGGCGCGGTGGAGCGGTTGTTGGGAGATCACGCGCCGAAGGTCACGATGTCGTCGACCAAATCGTCCATCGGGCATCTTCTGGGGGCTGCGGGTGCGGTTGAGGCGATCTTCTGCGTCCTGGCCCTGCGCGATCAGGTGGCGCCGCCAACTATCAACCTGGACAACCCGGCGGTGACTCCGAAGCTTGACCTCGCCCCCAACAAGGCGGTGCACCGCAAGATCGACCTGGCGCTGTCGAACAGCTTTGGTTTCGGCGGCACCAACGCGAGCCTTGTGCTGGGCAAGGTGCGCTAAAGATGTGGCGGTCCATCGCTTCGAACGCGCTGACGCTGTTCATCGTGATCCTGATCGCGATGGCGGCTGTGGTCGCCTGGGGGCGCAACGAATTCATTGCGGCCGGTCCATTGCCCGATGCGATCTGCCTGGAGGTGGAGCGCGGGGCAAGCCTGTCGGCGGTCAGCCGGAACCTGGAAGAGCGGGGGGCGATCACCGATGCTCGGATCTTCCGGATCGGGGCTGAATATGCCGACCGTGCAGGGGATCTGAAGTTCGGAAGTTACATGGTCCCGGCTAAGGCCAGCATGTCGCAGGTGCTGGAAGCGATCACCGCGTCGGGCAAGTCGACCTGCGGGCGTGATCTGAACTACCGGATCGGGATCACGAAAGCCGATGTTGTCCTGAGCGCGCTGGACCTGACGTCGAACTCATACACCGAGGTGGCGCGGTTTGATGCAGGGGTTGATCCCTTGCCGCCGGAATATCTTGAGGTCTCGGACGACCCGGCGCTGGTGTTCCGGATTACGGTGGCCGAGGGCGTGACAAGCTGGCAGATCGTCGATGCGCTGAAGAAGGCGGACTTTCTGCAAGGGCCGCTGGAGACGGTGCCGCCGGAGGGGTCGCTGGCGCCGGGC
>JANMGI010000516.1:0-8986 GCA_031374565.1 Paracoccaceae bacterium
AGCGTCATTCAAAGTCGATGCGCGGATCGACCAGCACATAGGTCAGGACCGAGATGATGCCGACCACCAGGCTGATCAGCCCGAAGGCGAAGAGGGTGCCGAAGACCACCGGATAATCACGTTCGACCGCCGAGCGGAAGCTGAGCTGCCCCAGCCCGTCCAGCGAGAAGATCACCTCGATCAGCAGGCTTGAGCCGAAGAAGACGCCAAGGAACAGCCCCGGAAACCCAGCGATCACGATCAGCATCGCGTTGCGGAAGACGTGGCCGTAAAGGACGCCGCCCTCGGACAGACCCTTGGCGCGGGCGGTCAGGACGTACTGCTTCTTGATCTCGTCCAGGAAACTGTTCTTCGTCAAAAGCGTCAGCACCGCGAAGGAAGAGATCAGCTGCGCCGTCACCGGCAGGGCGATGTGCCAGAGGTAGTCGGTGACCTTCTGCCACCAGGGGAAGCTCTCCCAGCCGTCGCTTGTCAGGCCGCGCAGGGGGAACCACTGGTAATAGCTGCCCCCCGCGAAAACGACCATCAGCAGGATCGCGAACAGAAAGCCGGGAATGGCGTAGGCGGCAATGATGATCCCGCTGGTCCAGGTGTCAAAGCTTGACCCGTCGCGCACCGCCTTGCGGATGCCAAGCGGGATCGACACAAGGTAGGCGATCAGCGTGGACCACAGGCCAAGGGTTATCGACACCGGCATCTTTTCCAGCACCAGATCGACGACCGAGATCGAGCGGAAGTAGCTTTGGCCAAAGTCGAAGGTCAGGTACTTCCCCATCATGATGAAAAAGCGTTCGACCGCCGGGATTGCTTCTTTCCGGCATTCCGGCGCTTTGATCGACGGCTCGCCAGTGAACCCTTCGTCGCAGATGATGCGGGAAAAGCCGAACTGCACTTCAAGCTTGGCCAGGAATTCGGGTGGCAGACCCCGGGCGCCGACATTGCCTTGGTCGGCTTCTTCCTGCACCCCGCCGCCTTCGCTGCCCGAGATGTTCTGGATGGAATCCCCCTCGCCCTCGAACCGGGCGCGGATCTGGTCGATGGGTCCGCCCGGGACGAACTGGGTCAGCGCGAAGTTGATGACCATCACGCCAAACAGCGTGGGGATCACCAGCAGCAAGCGGCGAAGGATGTAGGCGCCCAACTTTCCTGCCCGTTCTTTGTTACTTCAACACGCCCTTGGCTTTCAGCGCGTCGGCTTTTTCGGCGTTGTACCACCAGATCGACAATTCGCCCAGAGCATAGGGGGGAAGGGTCGCCGGGTGTTCGTACATGTTGTAGTAGGCGACCCAGTTGTCCTTCTTGTAGTAGCGCGGGACGATCACGAATTCCGACCGCAAGACCCTGTCCAGCGCCTTGATAACGTTGGTCAGATCTGCTCGGCTGGCGGCAGATTCGACCAGGTCCAGAAGCTTGTCCACGGCCGGGTTGGCATAGCCCATGCGGTTGCGGCTGGAGTTGTCCTTGGCGACCGAAGCCCAGGCCTGTTTCAGCACACCGCCCGGTTCAAGCCCGCCGTTGACCACAGTGGTCGGCAGCGCGTCGAAATCGAAGACCGGCGGCTGGGCGCGTTCCTGAAGCTGTGGATCGTCAATGATATCAAAGCTGGCATCCACGCCCAAGGCGCGCAGATTTTCCACATAAGCATTCATGACCGGCAGAAGATCGGTCCGGGAATGAACCATTTCCATCTTCAAGGTCTCGCCCTTGGCGTTGCGGCGGATGCCGTCGTCGCCCACGGTCCAGCCCGCCTCATCCAGAAGGGCCGAGGCTTTGCGCAAATTCTTGCGGTCCAGCGCGTTTGCCTCGGACGACACCGTCGACATCGGCACTTCGTCGGTCATTATGCTGGCGGGCAGAAGTTTCTCATCGACCAAGGGTTGCAGCAGGGCCAGCTCCGCAGGAGTAGGCACGCCGGTTGCGGCCATGTCAGAGTTTTCCCAGATCGAGTTGATCCGGGTCAGAAGCCCGTAGAACAGCGCCTTGTTCGACCATTCGAAGTTGAAGACCAGCCCCAGCGCCTCGCGCACCTTTGGGTCCTGGAACTGCGCGCGGCGCAGGTTGAAGATGATCGACTGGCCCCCGGCGATATTGCCGGACGGCAGAACATCCTTGATCACATCGCCCGAAGCCACGGTCGGAAAGTCGTAGTTGCTGGCCCAGCGCTTGGAATCGGCTTCGGTCCGGAAGGTGTAGACGCCCGCCTTGAAGGCCTCCATCGCGGCGTTATCGTCGCCGAAATATTCGATGCGAATGCGGTCAAAGTTGTTCTGGCCCACATTCAGCGGGTGCGTTTCGCCCCAGTAATCCTTGTCCCGCGCGTAGACGACCTGCTGGCCGGGATCAAAACTTTCCAGCACGTAGGGGCCGGTGCCAAGGAAGGGCACAAGGCTGGATTTTTCCAGATCCTGCTTGTTCGCTTCGTAGAACGCTTTCGAGAAGATGATCGTGCTGCCCGCCTGGCCCGGCATATCGCGGAAGGGTGTTCCCGGCGTGAAAGTGAATTTGATGCGGTAGGGGTCCAGCACTTCGACCGACTGGAACTTGGCATTGGCCACGCTGCGGTATTCCGGGATGCCCTTGTCGCGGAACAGCTCGTAGCTGAAGAGCACGTCTTCGGCCGTAAACGGGCTGCCGTCCGAGAATTTCACGTCCTTGCGCAGGTTGAAGATTACCCAGGACCGATCCTCGGGGTATTCCATCGTTTCGCACAAAAGGCAGTAGGCGGCGCTGATATCGTCCAGTGTGCCGCTCAGGATGGATTCGTAGAAGATCGACGACAGCGCCGCCGAATTGCCCGCGATGGCATAGGGGTTGAACGAATCGAAGCTGCCCGGTGCCCACTGGCTCATCTCGCCCCCCTTGGGGGCATCAGGGTTTACGTACGGCAGGTATTTGAAGTCGGCGGGCAACGCGAGGTCGCCGAAAGTGGAGATCCCGTGCGAGGTGATCACGGTTTCTGCGCGGACCGGCAGGGCCAATGCCGCAAGCCCAAGGATCAGCGATCCCGCGACGATGAAAGCGCCCCGTCCGGCGCGCGCAACCCCGGCCCTCGCAACCTTTGTCTCAGCTGCCGCCTTCGTCTTTGTCCGCATCTGCCGACCTCCCCTGCGATCCGTCCCGCATATTCATTTATGCTAAATCAGCCTTTGTCGAGCCAACAAGCCGCGATTGCGACGCGAGATTGCGTGAGCATGAAAAAGCCGCCCCGAAGGACGGCTTTGGTCGGGTCTTGTGCGGTCGGCTCAGGGCTTCGTGGTGAGATAGGCCACAACGTTGGCCCGGTCTTCCGGCTTCGGCAGACCCGCGAAGGCCATCTTGGTGCCGGGCATGTATTTCTTGGGGTTTTCCAGGAACGAGAAAATAGCCTCGGGCGTCCAGACTTCGCTGGCAAGGGCCAGGTTCGCCTCGGAATACTCGTAGCCTTCGACCGCCGCATGGTTGCGTCCGACGACGCCGTTCAGGTGCGGGCCGACGCCGTTCGAGCCGTCAAGCTTGTGACAAGAGCCACACTTCTTGAAGACCGCCTCGCCCGCAGTCACATCAGCGGCCGCCAGCAGCGCCGCGACATCAACGGTCTCGCCACCCGCTTCGGCTTCGGCAGGGGCTGCCTCTTCTCCGGTGTCGATGGTGTAGGCCTGTTTCAGCTCGCCCTCGGCATGTTCGCCGCCTTCTTCCTTGCCACCGACCGTGTAAAGCCCGTCGGACGCCCAGCCCACCAGCATCAGAACCAGAAGCGAGCCGCACACCGCGCCCACCGTCTTGGTCATCGTCATCGTGTCGAACATGGTTCACCTATCTGGGGTCTCGCTTCGCGCGGTATCTATCCGCTTCCACCATCAGGTTTCAAGGTGTAGACGCGCGACGAAACGCCCCGAGGGGCCAGTTTTCGACAAGGAAGCCGCCAGATGACCGGTCGCATCGCATTTCAGGGCGAACTTGGCGCCTATTCGCACCAAGCCTGCCAGCAGTCGCGCCCGGGGTTCCAGGCGGTTCCCAGCACCACGTTCGAGGAAGTGGTCGAGAAAGTCGCGAAAGGCGACGTCGATCTGGGCATGCTTGCGGTCGAGAATTCGACCTATGGCCGGGTCGCCGACGTGCATACGCTGCTGCCGAAATCGGGCCTGCACATCGTCGATGAGGCCTTCGTCCGGGTGCATGTGAACCTCTTGGGGGTCCCCGGCGCAAAGGTCGAGGATGTCCGCGAAGCGCATGGCCATGTGGTCATCCTGCCGCAATGCGCCGGGTTCCTGAAAGCGCACGGCATCACTGGCCGCGTCAGCAGCGACAACGCCCGCGCCGCCCGTGAAGTGGCCGAGGCCGGGGACAAGTCCCGCGCCGCATTGGCCAGCGAGCTTGCCGCGTCGATCTACGGCCTGGACGTGCTGGCCCGGCACATCGAAGACCAAGCCAACAACACCACCCGCTTTCTGGTGATGTCGCGCACCCCCGATCTGACCCGTCGTGGTGCGGCCAAGATGATCACCACCTTCACCTTCCGGGTCCGCAACATTCCGGCGGCGCTGTACAAGGCAATGGGGGGATTTGCGACGAACGGGGTCAACATGACCAAGCTGGAAAGCTACATGGTCGGCGGCACCTTCACCGCGACGGAATTCTACGCCGACATCGAGGGGCACCCGGAAGACCCGAATTTAGCCCTTGCTTTGGAAGAGCTTCGTTACTTCACCACCGAGGTGCGGATCCTTGGCGTCTATCCCGCCGACCGAGAGCGCGGTTAAGCGTCAGACTTGCTCTGCCTAAACCTGCCCTGCTTAGACTTGGCGGTCGTAACGATCCTTGATCCGCGTGCCCAAAGTCCCAAGGCCCTTTTCAAACCGGGCCTGCACCCGGCCCTTGGCCAGCCGCATCGTGTTGATGAAAAGTCGCGCCGCCAACGTCTTGGGCTTGACCTCAAGATCGGCGCGCAGACGGCTGCGGCGGGGCGACAACACCATGACTTCAAGCCGCGAGATGCCCTCGATCGAAGGGCTGTCCATCATCAGGGCCAATCGCTGACCTGGCGTCAGCTCGTCAATCCGCACCAGCACCTTGCGGGCCTTGCCGCGAAAATGGCCACGTATGCGCCAACTGGCCCCGACCCCGCTGTCGGGCGAGTCTTGCGGACGCTCGACCTCGACACCATTGCGCACGGCTTCCCGTTCCCAGGATGCGTTATCAATGAGAGTTGCGAAGACAAAAGCCGCCGGAACCTCAAGATCGGTCTTTGCCGTCAGCTTCATCGGTGCTCCGCAGGTTGAAAGTCCGTTCCCCTGAACCGGATAGCAGGATGTTCAGGTCAATCAAGCCTGTCCGCAAGCCAGTTGCGCAAAATGAAGTTGGCAATGGCACCTTTTCGACTGGGCCGGATCGTCGGATGCTGCCCGGCAAAGGACGCGAGCAGCTCTTCCCGCGTCACCCAGCAGGCCTGCTCCAGCTCCTCCGGGTCAACGATGATCCTGTCGCTGGTCGCTTCGGTCCGCGCCCCGATCATAAGCGAGGCCGGGAAAGGCCAGGGCTGGCTGGCAAGATAGCTGACCGGACCACAGATGACGCCGGTTTCCTCCAGCACTTCGCGGCGCACGGCGGCCTCGACCGTCTCGCCGGGTTCCAGAAAGCCCGCCAGAAGCGAGAACATCCCCTCGGGCCAGCCGGGGCTGCGGCCAAGCAGAACGGAGTTGCCCCTTGTCACCAGCATGATGACTACGGGATCTGTGCGCGGGAAATGCTGGGCTGCGCAGGCCGGGCAAACCCGTTGCCAACCAGCTTGCGTCATGTCGGACGGTGACCCGCAGGCCGAGCAGAACCCGTGGCTTTTGTGCCATTGGAGCAGCGCCTTTGCCGTCGCCACCAGCTCTGCCTCACGCGCGGTCAGAAGGGTCATCACGCCGCGCAGTTCGACGAAGCCCTCCCCGCCGCTAAGCGCAGGATGGCGCTGCACTGTCGCGTCGAAAAACCCGGCTTCTGGCGCGTCTGCCGCCGCCTCGGGCGACCAGTTTGACAGGTCGGCGGCAAAGCGCGGGATGCCCTCATCTGTCCCCAGGAACACCGGCGGTCCGGCCAGTGCCAGCACGGGATGCCCCGCCTTCACCCAGGCCGGGTGGTCCCCGTTCAGAAGCGGCTTGCCACGCCAAAGCGGCAGGACAGTGCCAGCGCCAAGCGCCTTGGCCAAACCCGCCTCATCGCGCCGCAAGGCGGCCCGCCGGTCCAGCCCAGAGCCACCGAAGGTTACTGTTTCTGCAAATTGCATGCCGAACCGTCTTTCCCAGCATTGTTCCTTGGGCTTTGCAAAGTCTGCCGCTTTCCCGCCAATATCAATTGACAACTTGCCGCAATCTCACAACCTCCGCGTGAATAACGACAATTCGCCACAACATTGACACAACCGGACCAGTAAACCAGTCGCGTTAGGGTTGCGCATGCGTTATCAGTTCCGCGTGGTTGTTCCAGTAATCGTCATATCAGTGGATTTTCGATGTACCACATCCCCCTAGCGTCAGTTGCCAAGTCACTGACCCGGAAGGATTCCGAAGGCGATAGTGCTTCGCCAAATCCGGACACGGCACAGCCAGCCACGTCGAACCTTGCGCATGCATCGCTGCGGCTTATCGCGACCAGTGACCTTCATGCCAGCCTGATGCCCTACGATTACTGCACCAACCGGCCGAATTCCAACCTGGGGCTGGGCGCAATTTCGCAGCAGATTGCCGCTGCCCGGGGCGAGGCGCGGAATTGCTTGCTGTTTGATAACGGCGATTTCCTGCAAGGCAGTCCGCTTGCCGACTATGCCGCGATGGCCCGGCGGCGGCGGGCGCATCCGGTCATCACGGCGTTCAACACGCTGGGCTATGATGCGGCCACTTTGGGCAACCACGAGTTCGACTATGGCCTGCGTTTCCTGTCCGACGTGCTGGCCGACGCACAGTTTCCGGTAGTCTCGGCCAACATCGCCCGGCGGCTTGGGACCAGTCCAGCCCGCGACGAGACGCTGGTGCCACCTTTCGCGATCCTGCGCCGCCAGATCTTTGACCAGAATGGACATGCCCATGTCATCCGGGTGGGCGTGATCGGATTCGCTCCGCCACAGATCGCCGAATGGGATCGCGATGCGCCGGGTGGCCGGGTCCACACGCGCGACATTCTGGCAGCGGCCCGCGCATGGCTGCCCCGGTTGCGTGCGCGCGGCGCCGATATCATCGTGGCACTCGCGCACAGCGGGATCGGCGCTTTGGACCCCGAGCTTGGAACAGAGCACGCCGCAACAGCCCTTGCCGCGCTGCCCGAGATCGACGCCGTGATCGCAGGCCACAGCCATCAGGTGTTTCCCGGCCCGGACATTCCAGCTTCGCCCGCAGTCGATCCCGTGATGGGCCGTCTGGCTGGAAAGCCCGCCGTGATGCCGGGGCATTCGGCAAACCAGATCGGAATCATCGACCTGACGCTGGAGCGGTGCACCACCGGACCCCGGCGCTGGCGCGTTGCGGGGTCCACGGCCCGCATCGGGCACCGCGGTGCGGAAGGCCGCGCGAAACCCTCTGCGCTGCACCAGGCGCTGGCCCCGGATCACCGCGCAACGCTGGCCTGGTCGCGCCGCCATCTGGGCGAGGCCGCAGTGCCGCTGCACACCCATTTCGCGACCTTCACCCCTTCAGCCGCGTTGCAAGTGGTGGCGGAAGCCAAAGCCGAGCATGTTCGCGCGGCCCTTGCCGACACCAGCTGGGCCGGGCTGCCCTTGCTGTCCTCAGCGTCGCCCTTCCGTGCAGGCGGGCGAGGCGGGCCAGCGAACTTCACCGACATCCCCGCCGGCCCCTTGCGGATGCGCAACCTGTCCGACCTCTATCCGTTCCCGAATACCATCGTGACCCTGCTGCTGACCGGGGCCGAGGTCGTCGACTGGCTGGAGCGCTCGACCGCCGTCTTCAGGCAGGTTACTCCGGGGTCGACCGACACCGTGCTGCGCGACGATGATGTACCGTCATTCGTGTTCGAGACCATTCCGCAGCTCAGCTATGCCATCGACCTCAGCCAACCCAGCCGGTTCGATGGACAGGGCCGCCTGATCAATCCGGCGGCGCACCGGATCGTCGGCCTTTCCTACGAAGGTCGCCCGCTTGACCTGTCCGCGGAATATCTTTTGGTCACCAACAACCACCGGGCCGGCCGCGCCCGTCTTATGGATCCTGCCGCCGACCCGCAGATCGTTTTCACCGATGGCGCCCGCGTCCAGTCGGTTTTGGCAGCTCATGTCCAGCGCAAGGGTCGTGTCGGGGCGCCGCCCGAACGCAACTGGCACTTTCTGCCAATGCCGGGAAGTTCCGTGTCCGCTGCCTGCGGCGAGGGTTCAGCCGCACATACGAACGACATCGCCAGCTTCCGCCCACAGCAGCTTGGCCGCGACCATGCAGGCTTTACCCACTACCGGTTGCACCTTTGATCGGCTATGCGTCCGGGCGGAGGCCCTGATGTACGACGCCATACTCTTCGACCTTGACGGCACGCTGATCGACACCGAAAGCATCGCGCTGATGACGGGCATGGCCGCCTTTGCCGCGCATGGTCATGACGTGGATGATCTTTTCATGCACGGCCTTGTCGGCAAGGATGAACCCACCGCTGCCGGGATCATCCTCGCCACCCTGCCCGGCGTTGATCTGGCCGCAGTGAACCTGCATTGGCGCAAGGGCTTTAATGACGGCGTCGATGCGGGCCTTGCGCTGAAACCCGGCGCGCTGGACCTGCTTGCGGCGCTATCCGCACCTTTGGCCATCGTCACCTCGACCGGCCGCGAAGGCGCGCACCGCAAGCTTGGCATTGCCGGGATTGCGCAGGCCTTTGCCCATGTCGTCACGCTGGACGATGTCCGCGCCCCGAAACCCGACCCCCACCCCTACCTTCTGGCGGCCTCTCTGTTCGGCGTGGATCCGGCGCGCTGCCTGGTGTTCGAAGACAGCGAAACCGGGGCCGAATCCGCCCATCGCGCTGGATGTGT
>JANMGI010000587.1:0-1639 GCA_031374565.1 Paracoccaceae bacterium
TGCCAAACGACAGTCCTCGCGCCCGGCCTTCAATCTTCAACGATGACGAAGAATTCGCCTTCCTGACCGATCAGGACGAGATGCTTTTGCGCATCCTTTACAGCCCCGAGCTTCGCCCCGGCATGACCGCGACGGAAGCACGGCCCATCGTCTATTCCCTTGCGCGCCGGATGACCGGCGGCGACAGTTGAACCCAAACGGAGGGTCTTATGGTTTTCGATTTCCTTAAGGGCGAATTCATCGATGTCATCTCGTGGCTGGATGACACGCGCGACACGATGGTCTGGCGGTTCGACCGTCGCGATCAGGCGATCAAGATGGGCGCAAAGCTGACGGTGCGCGAAGGACAGTCGGCGGTCTTCATCCACGAAGGCCAGCTGGCCGACGTGTTCGGGCCTGGGCTTTACCAGCTTGAAACCAACAACATGCCGATCCTGACCACCTTGCAGCACTGGGACCACGGCTTCCAGTCGCCATTCAAATCCGAGATCTACTTCGTCAACACCACCCGCTTCAACGACCAGAAATGGGGCACCAAGAACCCGATCATGGCCCGCGACCCGGAGTTCGGCCCGGTTCGTCTGCGCGCCTTCGGGACCTATTCCATGCGGGTGACCGATCCCGGCAAGTTCATTCAGGAAGTCGTCGGCACCGATGGCGAATTCACCTCCGACGAGATCAGCTTCCAGATCCGCAACGTGATCGTACAATCCGCATCGCAGGTGCTGGCAAAGTCGGGCATCCCGGTGCTGGACATGGCGGCCAACACCGCCGATCTGGGCAAGATCATCGCCAATGCGATTGCCCCGCAAGTGGGCGAATACGGGTTGTCGATTGCGGAATTCTACATTGAAAACATCAGCCTGCCGGAAGAGGTGGAGAAGGCGCTGGACAAGCGCACCTCGATGGGGGTCGTCGGTGACCTGAACCGCTACATGCAGTTCAATGCGGCGGAAGGCATGGCTCAGCCGGGAAGCGCCATCGGTGCGACGGTAGGGGCCGGGATTGGCATGGGGATGGGGGCCGGAATGGTCCAGAATGCGGGGCCATGGGGTGGCGTGCAGCCAGGGGCGTCTGCTCCTCCGCCGCCGCCGCCACCCGTTGCGGGAAAAGTCTGGCATCTGGCTGTGGATGGGGCGACCTCTGGCCCCTTCAGCGAGGCGGACCTTGCCCGGATGGCCGCCGAGGGCCGCCTTGGCCGCGCAACGATGGTCTGGACGGCCGGTCAGGACGGCTGGAAAATGGCCGCCGAGACCGACCTCGCGCGGCTTCTGGACGCGGTCCCACCGCCACCGCCAAAGCCCTGACGCAAGCCCATGCCGCAGGATGAATACCGCTGGCCCTGCGCGCAATGCGGCGCGCAACTGCGCTATGCGCCGGGCCAGACCAGCCTGACCTGCGACCATTGCGGGCATGTCCAAGATATCACGCCGGACCGACCCCGCGCGCGGGCCAAAGCCTTGCAAGAGCTTGATCTTGCTTCCGGACTTCGGGACGACCTTGGCAGCGCGCAGATGGTTGAGCTGCGCACCAGCACCTGCCCGAACTGCGGGGCGATGGTAGAAGTCACCGGGGCAGTCTATGCCACCGAATGCCCGTTCTGCGACACGCCGGTGGTGCTGGACACCGGCACCCGGCG
>JANMGI010000592.1:0-3423 GCA_031374565.1 Paracoccaceae bacterium
TCCTGGGGCATGTGCAGGGTGCCAGCGCGGCGCGCTTCGTCCCGCGACTGTTGAAGGGCGCTGGCAAGGGCGGACGCGGCGAGATCAAGGCTGATGTCAAGTGCCGCCTGTCCGCTGGACCGGAAAGGCAGAACAACGCCAAGATCCTGCGCGATGACAGGATTGGCGAGAAAGCAGAGCGCTGCAACGCGTAACGTCTTCATCCACACCTCGACCCTGAAGCACAAGCAGGATGCCAAGGCGTTTGCATGGGTTCAACCGGGCAGGGGGTGCAATGCCGACAAGGTGATGGCGCGGCGATTGCGGTCAGGTCGGGTGTCAAATTGAGCGCGTTCCGCGCGTAGGCCTTTTGTCTCGCGGTCTTGCGTGAAGAACGCAAGACAGCTCGGAGTGAGCCTCCGGCGGGGATATTGGGGCCAATGTGAAAGGCGAAAGGCGCGCGAACCGGTACCTGCGTGGGCAGATTGCCCACCCGACCTGGGGGATTACGCCCTGCCGCGCCGCCCCCCCCGACGTCCACCCGCGGCTTGGGATGCTGCCGCTGATGCTTCGGCGAAAGTGGCCCCGGCTTCGACCGCTTCCAGCACTTTGGCGAACCTGATCCATTCGCCGCCGTTCGCATCGTGGTTCATCAGGAAGTTGGCGGCACGGATCGCCTCCATTTCCTGCTGGCGCACCGGGTTCATGATGGCGCTGGTCATGCCCGCGCCAATGGCCATTGGCAGGAAAGCGCCGTTGATGCCATGACGATGCGGCAGGCCGAACGAGATGTTCGACGCGCCGCAGGTGGTGTTGACGCCAAGCTCATCGCGCAGGCGGCGGACGAGGGTGAAGACCTGCTGACCGGCACTGCCCATTGCGCCCACGGGCATGACGAGGGGGTCGACCACGATGTCATGCGCGGGGATGCCGAAATCGGCGGCGCGTTCGACGATCTTCTTGGCCACGGCGAAGCGGACATCGGGGTCTTCGGAAATGCCGGTGTCATCGTTCGAGATCGCCACGACCGGGACGTTGTATTTCTTGACCAGCGGCAGGACGAGTTCCAGCCGGTGCTCTTCCCCGGTGACCGAGTTCAAGAGCGGACGGCCTTCGCAGGCCATCAGGCCGGATTCCAAGGCACCCGGGACCGAGCTATCGATGCAGAGGGGCACGTCGACGGTCTGCTGGATGATCTCGATCAGCGCTTTCATCAGCGGCGGCTCGACGAAGTTGTTGTCGGCGTAGCGCGGGTCTTTGGCCATCATGTTGGTGAAGACCGCGCCGGAGTTCACGTCCAGCACCGTGGCCCCGCAGGCGACCTGTTCGAGGGCGTCGCGGATGACGGTCTCGAAATTCCCGGCTTCCAGTTCGGCAGCAAGCTTCTTGCGGCCGGTGGGGTTGATGCGTTCGCCGATCACGCAGAAGGGCTCATCAAAGCCGATGATCACGGTTTTTGTTTTGGATTCAACGACGGTGCGAGTCATTCTTCAACCTGTTCCTTAAGCGTTGGCGGGCACGCCGGAGGCGCCGCCGTTGTCGGTGACCCACTGGGCATTGGTCTTGATGCCGCCGAGGGGGAAGAAATGGGCCTGTTCGATCCCGAAAGCCGGACTGGCGGCCTTGTGGGCGGCCAGCGCCTCCAGAACCTCGGTCGGCTCGTAGGGCAGCAGGAGTTTGGTGACATCCATCGTGCGCTTTTGCAGCACACGGAGCGACGGGCCGACACCGCAGGCGATGGCGAACTTGATCAGGGTCTGCAGCTTTGCGGGACCGGCGATGCCGATGTGGATCGGAAGTTTGATGCCCTCGGCGGCAAGGCGGTTGGCCCAGGCGATCACGGGGTCAGCCTCAAAACAGAATTGGGTGGCGATGGCCATATCGGCGTCGGAACGGTCGGCGAAAGCCTGCTTCCATCTCAGCGCCTGCAGGACGATGGCATCGCCGCCGTCCTTGTCGATGTCGCGGTTCCCCTCGGGATGCCCCGCGACGTGAAGCCGCTTGAAGCCGTCGAAGAGGCCGGTCTCGACCATCTGCATCGAGCTGTCGAAATCGCCTGCCGGGGTGTTGACGCCGCCACCAAGGAGGAGGGCCTGCTTGACGTTCGCCTCACCCTGATAGCGGGCGATCCAGTCGGCGAGGGTGGCGCGGTCGGGGATGATGCGGGCCGGGAAATGCGGCATGACATCAAAGCCTTCGCCGTTGATGCGGCGGGCGGTGGAGACCATGTCTTCGATGGGCGTGCCTTCGATATGGGCGATATAGACGCGGGTGCCTTTCGGCAGGAGGACGCGGAAGTCTTCGACCTTTTCGGCGGTGCGGGGCATGACCTCGATGGAGTAGCCCTTGAGAAAGCCCTCAAGCGGTTGGCCTGCCGGGGTGGCATCTTCTTTGCGGCGGAAGTTGAACAGGGCCATCACGGTCTCCTTGAGGGTCGAAGGCGGGGGCAGGGTCATGGAAGTCAGGCCTTGGCCCAGCCTTCGGCGTCGATCAGTGTCTTGATGCGGGCGGTGTCGAATTCGGCTTCCAGCTTCGCGGCGTAGTCGGCTGCGATGGTGTCTGGGTCGCCCTCGATCTCGGCCACCGGCGCCTTGCGCCATTCGGCGAGGTAGCTGTCGGAGTCGCGCGCGCCGATCTTCATGGCGCAGCGGTCGATGGCTTGCTCAAACCGTTCGGAAAGCTGGACTTTGGAGCCGCGCCGACCCTTGCCGACGATGACCTGCGCCGGGATGTCGCGCCAGTAGACGATGGTGACTTCGGCCATGATCGCGGTGATTCCCTTCGCCCGTGTTGATCCCGTTGATAATCGCCGGTTCCCGACAACCGGAGTCGGTTTTCGACATGGCGGGTGATGGATGCGACCCTGTCTGCCACCGGGTCCGGATAGCACAAGGCAAGACGGCCTGCGACAGGCGGCTGTCGGAAAAAACTTCACGTGGATCATGAACGGTGCCAACGGCTGCGCAAAGGCGGGTGCGAAGTGCGCTTGCGTGGGGGGGCGAAGGCGACTACGATTCGTGCCAACCACAGATGGAGGGCGGTCATGACGCCCGAGCGTCCCCATAGGGCGGACGCGACAGCTGCGCAGGTTGAGGCGCCTTCGGGTGTTTCCCGCGTGGATGAGCCGTCAGCCCTATCAGGCCCCGGGTCGGCTCCGCTTTATGCGGCGCTGGACCTGGGAACGAACAGTTGCCGGATGCTGATTGCCCAGCCACTGGGCAGTCAGTTTTCGATTGTCGACAGCTTCTCCAAGACCGTGCAGCTAGGGGTGGGATTGGAGGCGACGGGTCGCTTGTCGCGGGCGTCGATGGGGCGGACGATCCAGGCGCTGCGGATCTGCGAGAAGAAGATCGAAAAGCACGGCGTCAACCGGATGCGGCTGGTGGCGACGGAGGCTTGTCGGCGGGCGCGGAATGCCAAGGACTTCATCCGGCAGGTGCGGCG
>JANMGI010000086.1:0-5241 GCA_031374565.1 Paracoccaceae bacterium
GCGTGAAATGGCCGAGGGGGCCTTGACCCATTCGGCAGCGGGGCTGGCGGTGTCGATCACCGGGATCGCGGGGCCGGGCGGGTCAGAGTTCAAGCCCGAAGGCCGGGTCTGCTTTGGTCTGGCGCGGACCGGGCGGGACACTGTGGTCGAGACGGTGGAGTTCGGCCCCCTAGGACGAGCGAAGGTGCGCAAGGCCGCAACCACACACGCGCTGGAACTTCTGGCGCGGGCGATCAAGTAGCAGTGGACCCAAAAGACGGAAGACTGCCAAACTTGCCGACCTTCGGCTTTGAATCACGGGTTCGCCGCGAAAAAGCGCAGAATCTCGGTGTTGGCGTCAATTTCCTGCGTCTTGCCTTCGGTCAGCCGTGCCTTGCGTCCGCCGGGCCAATGGTGCGCCCCGCCTTTGACAGTCATCAGGCGCAGGACCACGCGGCCCCGTTTCAGGTAGTCGGTGACGATGACCGAGGTTCCGTCGTCCTTGCTATCGATGGTGCGGCTGGTTTCGGCCAGAACCCCACCCCAGGGCGCAAGGAACGCCTTCACGACCGACGCGACCGAGGCAAAGTCAGTGCGGGTCAGGCTGCTGTCGCCCTGCCCGCCGGTGTAAGGCACCATCGGGTCGGCGGTGCCATGGATGATCAGCGTCGGGACCTCCCCCAGAACGCGTGTGTGGCTTGTGTCCATCGTGCCGGAAACCCCGGCAACAGCGCGGACAAGACCGGGGTTCTTCGCGGCGAAGGTTTCCGACATGATCGAGCCGTTCGACATGCCGGTCAGATAGACGCCCGTCCCGTCGACGCCAAAGCGGCTGGCTGCATCGGTGATCACGGCTTTCAGGAAGCCCAAGTCATCCACACCGTTGCGCGCGGCGTAGCCGCAACAGTAGCCACCGTTCCAGGTGAGGAGATGTTCGCCCCGCCGACCGCTGCCTGCCGGGAATGCGACGGCAAACCCGGCCCGCGTGGCGGCGCGCGCCAGGCCCGACGCGCTGGCAAACTGGTCGGGATCGCCCCCGCCCCCGTGCAGGGCAACGATCAGGGGCGCGCCCTTGGGGTTGGCGGGCAGCTCGATGTCATAGAAGCGGTCGCCGAGGTGGACGGTTTCGGCGGTGACAGGCTGGGAAAGATGAAGGGCAATGAGCAGGACGAGTGTGCGCATGGGGAAACTCCGCGTTGGTCGTGAAGCGTTCACGCCGCCGTGAGGGATTTCCGTCGCGTCAAAGGGGACCGGGTCCGTACAAATCCGCCGCCCGGCGTTCGAAGGCGCGGACGATACGCTGCATGGCGTCATTGAAGACCACACCGATGATCCCTTGCAGGATCGCATTGCGAAACTCGAAGTCGACGTGGAAATCGACCTCGCAGCCGCCCGGAATGTCGCGGAAGGCCCAGTTCGACCGCATGTGGCGGAAGGGGCCGTCAAGGTATTCGGTGTCGATCTTCATCGCCTGCGGCCAAAGCGTGACCCGGCTGCCGAAGCGTTCGCGAAAGACCTTGAAGCTGATGACAAGGTCCGCCTCCATCACCTCTCCGTCGCCGGTGATCGGCGTGCGCGACCGGATTCGGGCGGCGGAATTCCAGGGCAGGAATTTCGGATACGACCCGACATCGGCCACCAGATCGTACATCTGCTGGGCGCTGTAGGGCAGGCGTTTGGTTTCGGAATGGCTGGGCATCACGCTCTCTCTTGGCCCGAGATGTGGCCCGGCTTTCGCCCAAGATCAAGCGGTCGACATGTCACGGCCTATGCAACTGTGGCTTTGGCGGCTAGGAAAGGGGCGCAGCAACCGGATGTCCTCATGCCCGACCGCCCTTACGTGATCGACCAGATGATCAGCGCCAAAGCCATCGCCGCGCGGGTCGAGGCACTGGCGCGCGAGATCACCGCGCATTTCAACGGCACCGACAAGCTGGTGGTGGTGGGACTTCTGCGCGGGTCCTTCGTGTTCATCGCCGATCTTGTCCGCGAAATCGAGTTGCCGGTCGAAGTCGATTTTCTGGAGGCCTCCAGCTACGGCGATTCCATGCATTCCAGTCGTGAGGTCCGCATCCTGAAGGATCTGCGCGGCGAGATTGCGGGGCGTGACGTGCTGCTGGTCGAGGACATCGTCGACACGGGCTTTACATTGCACCATGTGATTCACTTGCTGAAAGCGCGCGAGCCGAAGCGACTGAAGGTCTGCGCTTTGCTGGACAAGCCCTCGCGCCGGGAAGTGGCGGTGAAGGCCGACTGGACGGGGTTCGATATCCCCGACGAGTTCGTGGTGGGCTACGGCATCGACTTTGCGCAACGGAACCGCAACCTGCCCTACATCGGCAAGGTGCGCTTCACCGGAGAAGCATCATGAACCAGCTGCAATGGCTTTTGCGCGCGAAACGCTGGGTGCAGAAGCCTGCCTCAGAGGGGCGGGTCAAGCTGGTGTTCGGCGTGGTCGCAATCTGTCTGGTGATTGCCGGGATCGAGTATTTCATCGGCTGGCCGGACTGGATGACGGTGAACAGCCTGCGCTAGAAACCGTGATTGGACGCATACGATGCGTCGGATAAGCTCGCCACAAAGTTGTGAAACCGGAGGCAGACAATGCGGATCATGCGCTGGATCATCGTCCTGGGGCTGGTTGCGGCGGGGGGGCTTTACGTCATGGCACGGCCAAAGCCGCTGGCGGCGGCTGCAGTTGCACACCTGACCGGCAACGCGGTTCATGGCGAGCAGGTGTTCTGGGCGGCGGGGTGCGCGTCCTGCCATATGGCGGACAAGGCCCAGGGTGCGGCGCAATTGGTGTTGTCGGGTGGGCAGCGCTTTCCGTCGGACTTCGGCACCTTCATTGCGCCGAACATCAGCCAGGACCCCGATCAGGGCATCGGCAGCTGGTCGCTTCTGGATCTGGCGAATGCGATCACCCGGGGGGTCAGCCCGGAGGGCGAGCACTACTACCCTGCCCTGCCCTACGCCGCCTATGCCAAGATGGAGATGCAGGATGTGGCCGACCTTTATGCCTTCCTGAAAACGCTTCCCGCAGACCCGACCCCGAGCAAACCGCATGAGCTGGGCTTTCCCTTCAACATCCGCGACAGCATCGGGGTCTGGAAGCTGATGTTCCTGAAGAATGACTGGGCACTGCCCGGAAACCTGACCCCAACCGCCACGCGTGGGCGCTACATTGCCGAGGCCATGGCGCATTGCGGCGAATGCCATACACCCCGGAACATGCTGGGCGGCCTGGACACGGCCCGCTGGCTGGGTGGGGCGCCGAATCCTTCGGGCGAGGGGCGCATTCCGAACATCACCGCCGCAAAGCTGGGCTGGGCCGCGGCCGACATCGTGCAATACCTGACCACGGGCTTCACGCCGGACTATGACAGCGTCGGCGGGCATATGGTGCACGTGGTCGAGAACATGGCCCGCCTGCCCGAAACCGACCGTCAGGCGGTGGCCGAATACCTGCTGGCTGTGCCAAGCGTCGAGTGAAGGACGCAAACGCCTGGCGCCGGGCGGCTGGGAAGAAAGAAGGCGCGGCCTGCTGATCCTGCATGTTGATCACAACACAAGATATTGATCATTCGTGCTTTCCGTCGCCTGTGTTTTGCGGCATACTGCAAAAAAACACGAGCAGAATGGACCTTCCAATGACACGTTTTATTGTACCAGCGCTTCTTGCGCTGTCCTCTTTGCCAGCCGCCGCACAGGATGCGAACGGTCTTTCCTTTGGTGGCACGGTCAAGCTCGAATACGTCGACGCCAACTCTTCCCTCTGGGCGCTTGACGGTGATGTGGGTCTGAGCTGGCGGTCTGGTGGCCTTCTGGGTTTCGATGCCGCGCTGGATACGACCTACATCGACGGCAATGGCAGCGGAGAGGATTTCTCCAACATCTGGGCCGCGCTGGTCCTGTCCACCGGGGCGGGAGAGTTCGCTGTAGGGGCCCCGCGCCCGCTGGTCGAAACCCTGGCAGTGATGCCGAAGTTTTCCTCGTCACGCCTGGTAGACCTGGAAACGAGCTTTCTGCGCGGGCCGATCACCCCGATTGCCAGCGCTTCGGACAATGGCGTGACGCCGGGGATCACGTGGAAACGGGAACAGGGCAGCCTGACGTTCGGCGCAGGCTACCACCACCTGAACGACGGCGACAACGTTGACGTTCTGGAAGGCGTGATGCGCTATCAGGCCGGGTCAACGACCTTCTTCATCACTGGCGAGTTTGCGAACACCGAAGGCCCCAACCTGACCCTGTTGCAGATCGGCGCCCTGCATGATGCCGACCGGTTCGATCTTGGCGCGTCCTTCTCGCAGATCAACTCCTCGGACACGTCGCACAGCCTTCGGCTTTATGGCAGCTTTGACGTGATGCCCGCCCTCACCCTGCGCGGGGATGCGCTGATGGTTCAGGATGCCAATGACCTCTACTCGCTTTCAGCGACCTACAGCACAGAGAGTGGTCTTTTCGTCGAAGGTGGCGGGACCAAGGTCACCGGGTCGGACAACATCTATGACATCGGCGTGGGCTTCAAATTCTGAGCCCGACAGTTTACTGCCGGAAAGGGCCGCCGCCGTGCGGCCCTTTTGCGTTTCAGCCTTGGCCCGCCTGCCGCGCCGCCCTCATCCGGGCAAAATCATCACCCGCGTGATAGGATGAACGGGTAAGCGGCGTGGCCGAGACCATCAGGAACCCCTTGCCCCAGGCCGCAGCCTCATAAGCCTTGAACTCATCGGGGGTGATGAAACTGGCCACCCGGTGATGCTTGGGCGTCGGTTGCAGGTATTGCCCGACCGTCAGGAAATCGACACCAGCGCTGCGCATGTCGTCCATGACTTGCAGGACAGCCAGCCGTTCTTCACCAAGGCCGACCATGATGCCGGATTTGGTGAACATCGTCGGGTCCAGGTCCTTCACCCGCTGCAACAGGCGCAGGCTGTGGAAGTAGCGCGCGCCCGGGCGGACCTCGTGATACAGGCCGGGGACGGTCTCAAGGTTGTGGTTGAAAACATCGGGGCGCGCTTCGACGACCTTTTCCAGTGCCGAAGGCGGGCATTTCGGGAAGTCGGGGGTCAGGACCTCGATGGTCGTGTCAGGGCTGCGGTGGCGGATCGCGCGGATGGTCTGGGCGAAGTGTTCCGCCCCGCCATCGTCCAGATCATCGCGGTCAACGCTGGTCACGACGACATGCTTCAACCCAAGCTCGGACACCGCATGGGCGACACGGCCGGGTTCAAAGGCATCGAGGGTCTGGGGCTTGCCGGT
>JANMGI010000713.1:0-1850 GCA_031374565.1 Paracoccaceae bacterium
GACCCGGCTGACGTAGGTGGCGAATTCACCCACGCATTCGATGGGGGTGATGTAGCCACCCGGTTCGCGCTTGTCGACCAGCATGATCCCCGGCGCCTCGCGCAGGATGTCCTGGGCTTCCTGCCAATCCAGGAACTCTTCGGTCTCGATGTTGATCGCCTCAGAATGGCCGACGAAGACCGGCACCCGCACGCAGGTGGCCGTGACCTTGATCTTCGGGTCGAGGATCTTCTTCGTCTCGGCCACCATCTTCCATTCTTCCTTGGTCTCGCCCGAGTCGAGGAAAACGTCGATATGCGGGATCACGTTGAAGGCGATCTGTTTGGGGAATTTCGACGGCGGGACGTTGTCGGTCGGGTTGTAGATGGCCTTGGTCTGGTTCCAAAGCTCGTCCATGCCTTCCTTCCCCGCGCCACTGACAGACTGGTAGGTCGACACCACGACGCGCAGGATCTTGGCCCGGTCATGCAGCGGCTTCAGCGCGACAACCATCTGCGCGGTCGAGCAGTTGGGGTTCGCGATGATGTTCTTCTTGGAGTAACCGTGGATCGCCTCGGCGTTCACTTCCGGCACGATCAAGGGCACGTCGGGGTCGTAGCGGTAGAGCGACGAGTTGTCGATCACGACGCAACCCGCCGCCGCAGCCTTCGGGGCGTAGATCTTCGTCGCATCCGACCCGATGGCGAACAAGGCGATGTCCCAGCCGGTGAAGTCGAAGGTGTCCAGATCCTTGCATTTCAAGGTCTTGTCGCCAAAGCTGACTTCGGTGCCCAGTGATCTGCGCGACGCCAGCGCGACGATCTCGTCCACCGGGAACTCGCGCTCGGCGAGGATGTTCAGCATTTCGCGGCCCACGTTGCCCGTGGCACCCGCGACGACGACCTTATAGCCCATCGGGGTTCTCCTTTGATCGTCCCAAAGGTGGGACGGGGCCTGTTAGCGCATGGCACGCGCGGGGGGAAGGGGCCGCGTCAGTCGGTCCGATCCTGTGACCAAAGATAGACGGCAAGGCCGATGGTGGTGGCCACGGCGAAGAACAGGAACACCGCCTGAAACGGCGCGGCGGGGGTTACGGCCTCGGTCGCGGCATGAAGCCTCCCGGTGACGATTTGGGCGATGCCGATGGGGGCGATCCCGAACAGGTTCAAGAGTGTCACTCCGCGCCCGGTCAAGTGCGGCGGCACGAAGGACCGGCCATGCGCAAGGACGATGGGGAAGCTCGCGCCGAAGAACCCGGCAGCCATCAGGATCACCGTGACCACTGCGACGGGGGCCGCAGCGAACCACCAAAGCGCGACAAGGCACCCCAGCATTGCCGCATTGCCTGCGATCACCAAAGCCTTGCGGCGACCGAGCCAGCGGTCGAGCGGCCCGTAGGCGAAGTTGCCCGCCACCATCGCCAGCCCCATCCACAGGCTGATCCGCCCGATCTCGGCCTGGCCCGCGCCGTGGACATCGGCAAGGTAGGGTCCGATCCACAATCCACGCAGCCCGGCGATAGGGGTGTAGCAGACCATCATCATGATCAGGATCGGCCACAAGGCCGGCATCCGCAGCAACTCGAGCAGTGATCCTTTGCGCCCATCCTCCAGCTTCGGCGGGTCGCGCACCAGGATCAGGATCACCAAGGCCACCGCCCCGGTGATCGCGGCCAGGCCCAGCAGGGTTTCCCGCCAGCCAAAGGCCGTCACGGCCCAGGACAGGGGGAGCGACGACGCGACATTGCCCAGCGTGCCCACCGCCAGCATCAGCGCGGCCAGCGTGCCGAAAGCGGCGGGCGAAAACTGCCGGGCAAAGATGAAATAGCCCGCCATCAGCACCGGCGCGCAACCGATCCCGATCAGCACCAT
>JANMGI010000714.1:0-2978 GCA_031374565.1 Paracoccaceae bacterium
ATGCTACGTCGCCTTCACAAAGACCAACCCGCTTCTTTCGCCTTCACCCCGGCCAACCTGGCCTGGGCGCAGGCCCAGATTTCCAAGTATCCTGCGGGCCGTCAGGCTTCGGCGATCATCCCGCTTTTGTGGCGCGCGCAAGAGCAGGAGGGGTGGCTGTCTCGGCCAGCCATCGAGCATGTCGCGGATATGCTGGGCCTTGCCTATATCCGGGCGCTGGAGGTGGCGACGTTCTACTTCATGTTCCAGCTGCAACCCGTAGGCTCGGTCGCGCACGTCCAGATTTGCGGGACGACCAGCTGCATGATCTGCGGGGCCGAGGATCTGGTGGCGGTGGCGAAAGAGCTGATCGCCAAGGCCCCGCATACCCTGAGTGCCGACGGCAAGTTTTCCTGGGAAGAGGTCGAGTGCATGGGGGCTTGCGCAAACGCCCCGATGGCGCAGATCGGCAAGGATTATTACGAGGACCTGACGGCGGAAAAGCTGCGCGAGTTGATCGGGCGGTTTTCCAAGGGCGAGGTGCCGGTGCCGGGGCCGCAGAACGGGCGCTATGCGGCGGAACCGGCGGGCGGGCTGACCACCCTGAAAGAGTTTGAAGCGGGCCGGAAGCAGTACAACGCGAGTGCTCAGGCGGCGGTGGACTTGCATGACACGGTGAAGCGGATCGACGGGACCGAAGTGCCGTTGACCACGCCCTGGCTTGGCGTGGTGGCCGCAGTGAAGCCTGCCATGGGCAAGGCGGTCGAACCGAAGCCTGGTGCGGGTGTTCCTGCGGATGCTACGGGGGCCACGGTTCAGGAAGCCAAGGCCCAGTCCAAGGGTAAGCCCGAGACGGATGGCAATGCGCCGAATGCGACCCCTGCGGCGACGCCGGAAGCCAAGGCCCCGGGTCAGGCCGGGGGCGTGAAGCCTGCGGGGCTGTCGGCCCCCAAGGGTGGAAAGGCCGATGATCTGAAGGTGATCCTGGGGATCGGGCCGAAGCTGGAGGCCTTGTGCCACGCGCTGGGGTTCTTCCACTTTGACCAGATCGCGAACTGGACGGCGGGCGAGATTGCCTGGGTCGACGAGAACCTGGAAGGCTTCAAAGGCCGCGTGACCCGCGACCGTTGGGTGGCGCAGGCGAAAATTCTGGCGGCTGGCGGCTCGGTCGCCGAAGCCGAGGCTGCCGCGAAAGCGTAAGGACCAAGGTAAGGGAAGGCCCAAGACCAAGACCCCGAAGCGGGTGGTGAACTTTAGGGAGTGATGTGGGATGCGTGACGACGAATATGACACGATCATCGGGACCGGAGGCTGGCTGTTGGTCGGCCTCTCTGGCGTCGTGACCTTTGCCGTCCTGCGCGGACTGATGGACTACCATATGTTCCCGTCGCTGGTCTTTGCGCTGGCCATCGCGCTGATCGTGCTGCTGGTGCTGTTCCGGCTGGCGGCGACAGTGAACCGCTATGACGACGCAGAAGAAGCGCAGCGCGTGCGACGGATCGTTCCGGCCTCGGCCGATGGCGGTATGCGGGCTGGTGGCGGCGGTTCGGGCGCGGTTGCGGTGCCGGTGCGGCCCGAACCGGTGATGCCGCAGCGCCCCTCGTCGGTGATGACGCCGTTGGCCAAGGTCGAACCCGCGCCGATCATGGCTGCAGTCCCGGTCGTGGAGCCGATGCCTGCGCCGGTCGCGTCCGCCGCCCCGGTGATGGCTGCGTCTGCGCCGATGGCGGCACAAACAAAAGCGGCTGTGGCCAAGGCGGTTGCGGCCCCGGCGGCAAAGCCCAAGGCAACGGCAAAGCCCAAGGCTGAAAAGCCGGTGTCCGAAAAACCGGTGGCGAAAGCGAAGGCTGCGGCAAAGGCTGAGTCCGTCAAGGACCCTGTCGCGAAACCCGTCACGGCGGCAGCCAAACCGAAGGCTGCAGCAAAACCGAAGGCTGCGAAGGCGGCAATACCGGCGGGCCTTGTGCGTCTGAAAGCGCCGCTTGGTGGCCGGGCTGACGATCTGAAAGTGATCGAAGGCATCGGTCCAGCGCTGGAAAAGATGGTCAACGGCATGGGCTTTTTCCACTTCGACCAGATCGCGGCCTGGTCCGAGGCGGATGTCGCCCTTGTCGATGCCGAAATGAAGACGTTCAAGGGCCGCATCAGTCGCGACAAATGGGTGGCGCAGGCAAAGATCATCGTGACCGAAGGGCTGGATGCGTTCCGCGAACGCGCAAAGTCGAACGACTACTGAGGCGATGGCTCGGGGCTTGCCCCCGGTCCGTCAGGTTCAAACCGCGACCCGGTGAAACGGGCCGCTGCAACGGGAGTGACACGGAATGCGCAGTGCAGAAAATGTGAATGCCCCTTCGCTGGGCGGCTGGATCATCGGGGCGGCGGCGGGTGTTGTGGCCTTTGGGGCGCTGGTCGTCGTGGGCAAGTTCGATCTTGTCCCAGCGGTCGCCGTCGCGGGCGTGATTGCCGTGGTTGCCGGGTTGATCCTGGGGATGCCCTGGGGTGCCAGCGCCGGACCAGCGCCGATGAAGATGCCGGCTGCAATGCCCGCAGCCCGGACTGCGACACCCGAACCTGCGGCGATGCCGGCGGCTTTCGTGTCCGCTCCTGTGACATCTGCGCCTGCTTCGGACGGGCCGGAGCGCCTGAAAGCGCCGCGCGGGGGCAAGGCTGACAACCTCAAGGAAATCGAGGGCGTCGGCCCGGCGATGGAAAAGCTGGTCAACGGCATGGGCTTCTACCATTTCGCGCAGATCGCCAGCTGGTCCGATGCGGACGTCGCCTGGGTCGATGACAATATGACCTCGTTCAAGGGCCGGATCACCCGTGACCGCTGGGTGGCACAGGCGAAGATCATCGTAACCGAAGGGCTTGAGGCGTTCCGGGAACGCGCCAAGACCAACAACTACTGAAGACCCCCCGCAATGGTGCCCCAAATGCAGACCCGTCCCGATCCGGCTGACCATCAGCGCGCACGGCAAGTGCGCCTGGTGGCCATTGTC
>JANMGI010000744.1:0-2437 GCA_031374565.1 Paracoccaceae bacterium
GGACAGCGCCACATTGTTGCGGTAGACCGCAAAACGCATAGGGGCAGGGCAGCCGTCGTAGTCGACCAGCCCAGCGGGCACGGCGGCCCCGGGATCCAGCACCGCCCGGGCAAAAGCGGCCTGGCTCATCGCACGCCCTCCAGCACAAGCGCCGCCCGCGCTGCCTCGGCGGCCAGCACCGGCCAGTCCGGCACGTCATTGTCCCACTCGATCAGCGTCGGCATCGCGCCCGCCGCCGCGATCACCCGCGCATAAAGCGCCCAGACCGGATCGACCACCTCGGCCCTGTGGCTGTCGATCAACAGCCGCCGCCCGATGTCATCGCGTTCCTCGTCGTGCCCCCCCAGATGGATCTCGCCAACAAGATGCAGCGGGAAGGCGTCAAGGTATCTCGCCGGATCGTAATTCTGATTGGTGCCAGAGACATAGACGTTGTTCACGTCCAGCAAGAGACCGCAGCCCGTGCGCCGGGCCACCTCGGTCAGAAACTCCACCTCGCCCATCGCCGTCTCCTCGAACGCGATGTAGGTCGAGGGGTTCTCCAGCAGCATCCGCCGCCCCAGAACTTCCTGCACCTCGTCGATGTGATCGGCCACCCGCGCCAGCGTCGCGGCCGTGTAGGGCACCGGCAGAAGGTCGTTCAGAAAGGCCCCGTCATGCGTCGACCAGGCCAGATGTTCCGAGAAACTGGCGGGGTTCAGCCAGCCGCACAGCTCTTTCAACCGCATGAGATGGTCTGGGTCCAGGGGGCCTTCGCCACCAATCGACAGGCCGACGCCATGAACCGAGACCGCGAACCGTTCTGCCAGATGCCGCAACTGCGCTAGCGGCCTGCCCCCGTCGCCCATGTAGTTTTCGGCGTGGATCTCCAGCCAGCCAACCGGGCCGGGATCAGACATGATCGCTGCGAAATGCTGCGGCTTGTAGCCGACGCCGGGTCTTGCAGGCAGAGTGAGTGCAGTCTGGTCCAGCATCATGTCCCCCATGGTGAATTTCCCCCGGCCAGTTTGGCCGGGGGAATTGGTGTTAGCTGGCCATGTCGCGGTCAAGCGCTTCCATCGCACCGGCGCGGGCCATCCCGTCAGCGGCAGCGGGCAGTTCCATCGTCAGGCAGGTGCCAGCCGGCACGTATTTCCACGAGTTGCCTTGGTAATCGACCTTCGAGGTCCCGGCGCAGGTGGTGCCTTCGCCCGCCGCGCAGTCGTTCTGGCCAGCCAGCGCCACGCCGAAGCATTTCTCGTTTGCGCCTTCCGCCGAAGCGATGGTTGCGACCGATGACAGGGCAGCAACCAGAGCCCCGGCGATGACAAGCGATTTCGATTGGTAAGACATGATGGGCATCCTTTGATGTGTCTGTCGCACCCTTTGCGACTGACCAAGACGTAGCCTCCCCCTACGATCACAGGACAGGCACGGACCTGTGATCAACGGCTTCGTGACACGGTGTCGCAGGTGCAGAAATGCAAAAAGCCCCGCTGAACGGCGGGGCTTTCCTTTTCTTTCCAGACGCTTGGCCTAGGCACTTGTCGGCGGTAGCGCCTCGAACCCGAAGGTCGAAATTGCAGTATGAAGGTCAATCGTTTCAGTCCGGCTCTCTCCCAGGCGCCGAACTGAAACAGTTTTCGCTTCGACCTCCTGCATCCCGATGGCCAAGATCACGGGAACCTTTCCAACGGAATGCTCGCGGACCTTGTAGTTGATCTTCTCGTTGCGGACATCCGCCTCGGCCCGGACCCCGGCCTTGCGCAAGGCGGCGACCACCTCATGCACGAACGGGTCGGCGTCCGAGACAATGCTGGCCACAACCACCTGCCGCGGGGCCAGCCAGAACGGCAGTTTCCCGGCGTAGTTTTCCAGAAGGATGCCGATGAAGCGTTCGAACGACCCCAGGATCGCGCGGTGCAGCATGACCGGCGTGTGCTTGGCCCCGTCTTCGCCGACGTACTGCGCATCAAGCCGCAAGGGCGTGTTCCAGTCGGCCTGGAACGTCCCGCACTGCCATTCGCGACCGATGGCGTCGGTCAGCTTGAAATCCAGCTTCGGGCCATAGTACGCGCCATCGCCGGGGTTGATCGTGTAGGGATAGCCACCCTTTTCGATCGCCTTGGCCAGCGCATTTTCGGCCGTGTCCCAGACCTCGTCAGACCCGACCCGGACATCAGGTCGCGTTGACAACTTGATGTCGAACTTGTCGAAGCCAAGATCCTTGTACACCGACGACAAGAGCGCGATGAAATTCCCGCATTCGCTTTCGATCTGGTCTTCCGTGCAGAAGATATGCGCATCGTCCTGCGTGAACCCGCGCACCCGCATCAGCCCGTGCATCGAGCCCGACGACTCATACCGATGGCACGACCCGAATTCGGCCAGCCGCAACGGCAGGTCGCGGTAGGATTTCAGGCCCTGATTGTAGACCTGCACATGACAGGGGCAGTTC
>JANMGI010000751.1:0-7246 GCA_031374565.1 Paracoccaceae bacterium
GCCCGCTTGACCGGACCGGAGGTTCTGGTAGGCAAGTCCCATGCTACGGGCCTGTAGCTCAATTGGTTAGAGCAGGGCGCTCATAACGCCTTGGTTGGGGGTTCGAGTCCCTCCGGGCCTACCAGTATTCCCGCTTTGGTCTTCACACCACCCGGTCGCGCGGGGTGCGACCGGCGAAGAAGGCCGTCAGGTTTTCCAGCACGCGAAAACCCATTGCCTCGCGCGTTTCGCGGGTGGCCGAGCCGAGATGGGGCAGGAGGACCAGGTTGTCGGCGTTCAGAAGCGCATCCGAGACGGCAGGTTCGCGTTCGAAGACGTCGAGGCCAGCGCCTGCGATGGTTCCGAACCAGAGCGCCTGAGCAAGGGCGTATTCGTCAACGACCTCTCCCCGCGCGGTATTGACGAGGAAAGCCGTGGGCTTCATCAGATCCAGGCGTCGGGCGTTGATCAGGTGGCGGTTGGCAGTGCCACCGGGGCAATGAAGCGAGACGAAGTCGCAGTCAGGGAGCAGGTCTTCGATGGTGGGGACCTGGGTGGCATTGTAGCGGCCGAGGACCTCGGGCGGGACCGGAGAGCGGTTCTGCAGCACGATCTTCATGCCAAAGCCGAAATGCGCGCGTTGGGCCATCGCCTGGCCGATGCGGCCGAAACCGATGATCCCGAGCGTCGCACCCGAGACCTTGGTGCCGATCAGGTGGGTCGGGCGCCAGCCGGTCCAGCGGCCCTCGCGCAATTCACGCTCTCCCTCCCCTGCCCTTCGGGCGACCATCAGGAGGAGGGACATCGCGATGTGGGCGGTGCATTCCGAGAGGACGTCGGGGGTGTTGGTGACGGCGATGCCCCGGTCCTTGGCGGCCTGGGTGTCGATGTGGGCAAAGCCAACACCGTAGTTGGCAAGGATGCGGGTCCGGGGGCTGGCATCGAAGACAGCCGCCGGTAGCTTGTCTGTGACAGTGGGGAGAATAGCGTCGTAGCGGGTCATGGCGTCGCGGAAGTCAACCTCGGTGAGGGGGGTGTCCGCCTGGTTCAGGTCGACGTCGAAGTGCGCGGTCAGTTGCGCTTCGACCGCCTGCGGCCAGCGCCGGGTGACCAGAACCTTGGGTTTCGTCATCGCCCTCTCCGTCACGCGGCGCGCTTGGACATCACGCGGGCGACGGTTTCGCCAATGACCGAGGGATTCTCGGCCACGGTGACACCGGCGGCGGTCAGGATTTCCACCTTTTCGGACGCGCTTTCCCCGAAGGCCGAGATGATCGCGCCCGCGTGGCCCATCGTCCGGCCCTTGGGGGCGGTCAGGCCTGCGATGTAGGCGATGACGGGCTTTGACATGTATTCCTGGATGTAGGCGGCAGCTTCGGCCTCTTGCGGGCCGCCGATTTCGCCGATCATGCAGATGATATGGGTGTCGGGGTCGGCCTCAAAACGTTCCAGAATGTCGCGGAAGGAGGAGCCGTTGATCGGGTCACCGCCAATGCCGACAGAGGTTGAGATGCCGATACCGCGGTCTTTCAGCTGCTGGGCGGCCTCATAGCCAAGCGTACCGGAGCGGCTGACGATGCCGACGTTGCCCTGAAGATAGATATGGCCGGGCATGATGCCCAGCAGCGCCTTGCCGGGGCTGATGGTGCCCGCGCAATTCGGGCCGGTCAGGACCATGCGGCGGTCGCGGGGGTAGCGCATCATGTAGCGCTTGACGCGGATCATGTCCTGCGCGGGAATACCGTCGGTGATGCAGACGCAGTAACGGATGCCTGCGTCGGCAGCTTCCATGATGCTGTCGGCAGCAAAGGGCGGCGGCACGAAGACGAGGGAGGTGTCGCAAGAGGTGGCCTCAACCGCCTCTTTCATCGTGTTGAAGACCGGAATGCCCATGACGGTTTCGCCGCCCTTGCCCGGCACGACGCCCGCGACGACGGTGGTGCCGTAGTCGAGCATTTCCTTGGCATGGAACTGCGCCATGCGGCCGGTGATGCCTTGGACGACGACGCGGCTGGAACGATCGAGAAAGATGCTCATCACACGGCCCTCATCTGCTGCTTGCGGTCATTCTGCCAGGCGGTCACGGCGCGTTCGGCAGCCTCCATCAGCGTGTTGGCGCGGATGATTGGCAGGCCGGATTGCGCAAGGATCTTCTGGCCTTCCTCGACGTTGGTGCCGGACAGGCGGACAATGACGGGAACGTCCACGGGTTCGGCTTTCAGCGCCTGGACGACGCCCTCGGCCACCCAGTCGCAGCGGTTGATGCCGGCGAAGATGTTGACGAGGACGGCTTGAACGTTCTTGTCTGACATGACCAGGCGGAAGGCCTTGGCCACACGCTCGGGCGTGGCACCGCCACCGATGTCAAGGAAGTTGGCGGGCTCGCCCCCGGCCAGCTTGATCGTGTCCATCGTCGCCATGGCAAGGCCCGCCCCGTTCACGATGCAGCCGATGTTGCCCGACAGGCCGATGTAGGCGAGGCCCCGGTCGGCGGCGCGGCTTTCGCGCGGGTCTTCTTGGCTTTTGTCGCGAAGTTCGGCGATCTGCGGGTGGCGGAAAAGCGCGTTGGTGTCGAAGGTCATCTTGGCGTCGAGCGCGAGGATGCGGTTGTCGGCGGTGATGACCAGCGGGTTGATCTCGACCATCGTGGCGTCAAGGTCGCGGAAGGCACGGTAGCAGCCTTGCAGGGTGCGCACCATCTGCTGGGTCAGCGCGGGCGGGATACCAAGCTTGTAGGCGATTTCGCGCGCCTGGAATTCCTGCAGGCCGACAGCAGGTTCAACAGTGGAGCGGATGATCGAGTCCGGGCGCGAGGCGGAGATATCCTCGATCTCCATCCCGCCTTCAGAGGAAGCGACGATCATCACCCGCTGCGAGGAGCGGTCGAGGACGAGGCCAAGGTAGATCTCGCGGGTGAAGTCGACGGCGTTCTCGACATAGACGCGGTAGACGCCCTTGCCTTCGGCGCCGGTCTGGTGGGTGACGATCTTGCGGCCGAACATGCCTTCGGTCGCCTCGTGGATCTCATGGTCCGACTTGCACAGCTTGACGCCGCCCGCCTTGCCGCGGCCCCCAGCGTGGACCTGGACCTTGACGATCCAGCGGTCGCCGCCCAGTTCGCGGGCGCGGTAGGCGGCCTGTTCAGGGCTGTAGGCCAGCGCACCAGCTGGCACGGCGACGCCGAAGCGGGCGAGGATTTCCTTGGCCTGGTATTCGTGGATGTCCATTGGGGTCTCCCGGCTATTCGGCGGCGATTGGAGAGGTGTACTGGCGTTCGATCACCGCCAGCGCTGCGGCAAGTTCGACGGTCGCGCCCATGGTTGTCATCTCGGCAGCAAAGCGGGTGACAATCTCGGTGATCGCGGCTTCGGACAGTTGGTTCAGAATGCCGATGCGAACCTGCACGGGTTCCGAAAGCGTCGGCCAGATGCCGAAGCCTTTGGCGCGGGCGTTCTGGACCAGTTCCTTTTCACGCCCCGCCAAAGACGGGGGCAGGTTCAGGACGACAAGGCTTGTCATGTTCGACGTGACCTCGCAGCCAAGCGCCTGCACGGCGGCGCGGAGGGCCGCTTCGTGGTGGGCATAGTCGGCTGCCTTTTGGGCACGGCCGTGCTGGAGGTTGATGCGCAGCGCCTCATGGAAGGCAGCGACAGCATAAGCGGAGTGGGTGCGGTGATAGGTGCCTGCGGCGGTGTCGCGGCCGTCGGCGATGCCCCAGTGCCGGGCTTCGAAGATCGGGTTGTGGACGAAAGTGTAGCAGCCGTTTTCGCGCAGGTGGGCGATGTAGCGGTCGGAGAAGCTGACGGGGGCATAGGTCAAGGGCAGGCAGAGGACGCCCTTCTGCGGGCAGGAGGCCCAGCCGACCACGCCGGGGAAATCGTCGATCGCGAAGTCATCGATGCCGAGGGATGAGACAGCATCGACAAGGCCCATCACGCCGTGGCGTTCGCACGCGTCGGAGAAGCCCTTCAAGTCGTTGATCCGGCCTGAGCCGGTTTCCCAATGCGCCATGACGGCCCAGGTGGGTTTCTTGTCGGCGAGGGCCTGTTCGATGATGTCGCCGGTGACGGATTGGCCGTGCGGGACCTGGATAACAGTTACGCTGGCGGGCTTGGGGTCCAGCGCGTTGGCCTTCAGGTCCTCACGGGTTGCGGCGCGGGTGCGGACGGTGAGGGCATCAATGCCGGAGAAGGTGCCGTTGACGAAGCAGACCACGCTGTCGCCCGGCAGGATGGCAGAGAAAAGGGCGTCCAGCCCGCTCCACCCCGTGCCGGCGACGCCGAAGGTATAGGTGTTCGCGGTGCCCCAGACACGGCGCAGCATGTGCTTGCATTCGATCATGCCACGCAGCACGTCGGCCTGCATGTGGTCGGCAAGGCCCGCATTGGCGAAGCTGGCCAGAACCCGCGCATCAGTGTTACCAGGACCGGGGCCAGCAGCCAGCGTTTCGGGGATGACAAGCTGCGGATAGAGATCGGTGTCAGTCATGCGGCGCCCCTCCCAAGGCCTTTGACGTCTTCGGGATTACGGTCTTCGGCAAGACCTGCGACCGTTCCGGGTGCAGCGGAAGAAAAGGTCGAAGGGTTGCTTTGAGCTGTGATCCCGGCGCCCAGAAAAGCGGCACTCGACACAACACGCAACATTCCTATATCCTGCTTTTGGGTGTCTATTTGGATGGTATTATACCCACCCGAAGCGGTGGGAATACGGTGGTATACGGCAAAGACCCACCCTTATGGGTGGGGAAAGGGATGAATGATGGTGCTTTGGGATGAACAGCAGACGGTGGTAGCGGTAACGCTGATGCTGGCGGACAGCAATCCGCTGATGCTGTCCGCAATGTCCGAGATCTTCGAAAAGGACCGCCGATTCTCGTTGGTCGCGACGGCCGCGACGGCGGAGGGGTTCCTGGGCATGGTGATGCGGATGCCGGTGCAGGTGGGGGTGATCGACTGGAACCTGCCTGCACTTGGGGGCGCGCGGCTGATCGACGTGCTGCGCGCCCAAGCAAACCCGCCCCGGCTGGTCGTCTACGCCGAGGATACCGGGGATATCCCGCGAAAGGCGATGGCGGCGGGGGCGGCGGGGTTTGTCTCGCGCTCGGGCTCGGTCGAGCGGCTTCTGGAGACCTGCATGGCGGTGGCGAAAGGTCAGATGGTGTTTCCGTTTCTGGATGTGCGTGGCCTGAAGCAGGACCCGATCGAGTCGCTTTCCCCGCGCGAGCGGACGCTGCTGGAAGCGCTGTCGAAGGGGCTGACCAACCGCGAGCTGGCGCGAGACCTGGAGATCAGTGCGAATACGGTGAAATTTCACCTGTCGAACCTGTTCGAAAAACTGTCGGTCAAGAACCGGGCGCAGGCGATTGCGTTCTACTATTCCAACCGAGTGTCGCGCGGAGAAATGTGACCGTGCACTTTATGGCTTGACGAGGGGGCCTGCCTTCGCCGATGCGTAGTGCGGGTGCAGCTCCTTTCTTCAGGAGCCCAACATGTCTTTCCACGTCATCACACAGGCGCCCGCGCGCCTGAACCGCAGCGAGTTGGCCGTTCCGGGCAGCGCGCCGCAGATGTTTGAAAAAGCCGCAGCGTCCGATGCCGACGTGATCTTCCTGGACCTGGAAGATGCCGTGGCGCCGGACGACAAGCCGCAGGCGCGCCGCAACATCATCAAGGCACTGAACGAGATCGACTGGGGCAAGAAGACCATGTCGGTCCGGATTAACGGGCTGGATACCCATTTCATGTACCGCGACGTGGTGGATGTTGTGGAGCAGGCTGGTGAGCGGCTGGACCTGATCATGATTCCGAAGGTCGGCACGTCGGCAGATGTCTACGCGGTCGACATGATGGTCACGCAGATCGAGGATGCGAAGGGTTACAAGAAGCGGATCGGGTTCGAGCATATCATTGAGACGGCGCTGGGGATGCAGAACGTGACCGAGATCGCCGGGGCGTCGAAGCGGAATGAATCCCTGCATTTCGGGGTAGCGGACTACGCCGCCTCGACCCGGGCGCGGACGACGATCATCGGTGGGGTGAACCCGGATTATTCGGTACTGACCGACAAATTGGAGGATGGCAGTCGCGCAGTCCACTGGGGTGACATGTGGCACTATGCTTTGGCCCGGATGGTCGTGGCGGCGCGGGCGAATGGCTTGCGGCCAGTGGATGGTCCGTTCGGTGATTTCTCGGACCCGGATGGTTACCGGGCAGCGGCCAAGCGCGCGGCGGTTCTGGGGTGCGAGGGCAAATGGGCGATCCACCCAAGCCAGATTGCGCTGGCGAACGAGGTGATGAGCCCGTCGGATGCCGAGGTCACCCGCGCGAACCGCATCCTGGAAGCGATGGCGCAGGCGGCCGCAGAGGGCAAAGGCGCGGTGTCGCTGGACGGACGGCTTATCGACTATGCGTCGATCCGGCAGGCAGAGGTGCTGGTTCAGAAGGCAAAGCAGATTTCAGGGGGTTGATCAGGCTGTCCGATTGTCCGCGACCATCGGCGGCCCGATAATAGCGGGCGGCCGATGGCAGGGGTTTGAAACCCTGGCCAGGGGATTTTCGGGCTTTCGTTGGGTTCGCTGGCCGCATGTTCGGTGAACCTGTCGATTTGCAGCCTGCCTTGATCACTTTCCTCGTCGTCCCCTGCAACGTCGCACATGACCGGAGCAGGCTTGGGCACTGATCCGGCGGTCGGAAGCGCCAGCCTTGCCGTCGGGCGTCGATGTCCCGTTTTAGAAGACCTGGACTTTCGGTTTATCGGGGCTTCTGGCCAATCTGGGTCGAGGCCGTCTTGCCAGAAGCACTGGCCTGCCGAATTGTGCGGCGGTTCGGTCCAGCAAAAGCATGCTTCTGTTCGCGCTCGTCGCCAAGGGTGGCACGCAGTTCTGGAATGGGGCGTTTATGACGGCAATGTCTAACAGGTTTCGACCGGCCCGATGAACAGTTGGTTCGTCGGGTCCGACTTGGCACTGGTCTTCTTTGGAGCGACGCTACTTCCTGCCATCATCAACGCGTCGGATGGCATCGCGGGGCATATCAACAGCTTTGCCGCAAGATTGCTTTCGCGGGGGTCCCATCGCCGTCCTTGCTGCCACAACCTTCCACTTAGGCGCGCGTGTCGCCGTTAAAGCCATCTCAGCTGGTTTCAATGCGCCGATGTCTGGAATCATCGGTTGAGCAAAGAGGTCAACACCACGACGATCAACGTAGTCTGGGGCCTTCTGACTCCGAAGTCTGGCGAAGTGCTGACCAAGGGGGGGGGTCGACCTTAC
>JANMGI010000753.1:0-4683 GCA_031374565.1 Paracoccaceae bacterium
GATGTTTTCCTTTTTCAACCGGAGCAAACCCATGAAACCTGTCCTTGTCCTTCTGGCGTCACTGATGCTGGCGGGTCCCGCCCTTGCCCACGAGATCACCGTGGGGGACCTGGAGATCATCCATGCCAACATTCCCCAGCCCGCCGCCTCGGCCAAATCCGCCGGGGGATACATGGCGATCAGCAACAACGGCACCAAGACGGAGCGGCTGATCGGGATCGAGACCGATCTTGCCGCCAAGGCCGAAGTTCATGAAAGCAAAGTCGATGCCGATGGGGTCGGCACGATGGAGTCTGTGCCTACGCTGGAAATTCCGCCCGGTCAGACAGTGAACCTGGAGCGCGGTGGCTATCACATCATGTTCATGGGGCTGACCGGACCGCTGGTGGAGGGTGAGATGAAGAAGGCCACGCTGGTCTTTGAACATGCGGGGAGGGTGGAGGTCGAGTTCATGGTCGATCCGCCGATGGGGGAGGGAATGGAGGGAATGGATCACTCCAAGATGGGGGACGCGGCAAGCGACTGAGGCTTGCGCAATGGTCCTGCTCACCTCAGCATGGCCTGGGTCGGGCTGGAGCGGGTGGGATGAACGAGAATGCTACGGGAAAACCGGATCGTCCGGGCGAGGTCGCGTTAAGCTTCGACCCTGCCCGGATTGCCGATGATGCGCAGCTTCGCTTCATCGGTCGCTTGCGCAGCCCCTGGGCGCGGGGGAATTGCCCGAAGAACCTGCGCGAGGCACGCGAGGTGGGGGGCGAGTTCCGGGCCGAGATCGACCTGCCTTTCCGGCAGGGGCTTCTGGGGTTAGTTCCGGGAATGCCGGTGATCCTGCTGTATTGGACCGGCTTGGCGCGGCGGGACATGATCGTTTTGAACCCGTCACACCGGGATGCTCCGACCGGGGTTTTTGCCTTGCGCGCGCCGTCGCGGCCCAATCCGGTTGCGGTGGGTGTCGTGCGGCTGCTGGCCGTCGATCAGGCGGCGGGGGTGCTGGTGGTCGATGCGCTGGACGCCTTTGACGGGACACCACTTCTGGACATAAAGCCCTGGCTGCCGTCTGTGGATGTGCCCCCGGCGCAGGGGTGATTTACCCTGCCGGGCCGCTGCGCTACACCTGCCGCGAGAGCTTGGGGGCAGGACGGACATGCAGGGATTTCAGGCAGAGCCGAAGCACGGAGCCTATGATGTGGTGATCATCGGCGGGGCGATCATGGGGTCGTCTACGGCCTGGTGGCTGACCGAGATGGGCTTCCCGGGGCGGGTGCTGGTGGTGGACCGGGACCCAAGCTATGAGCAAGCCGCGACGACGCTGAGTTTTTCCTGCATCCGGCAGCAGTTTTCCACCGAGCTGAACATCCGCATCTCGCAGTTTGGGGCGGATTTCGTGCAGTCCCTGCGGCAGCGGATGGGCGGGGATGAGCGGGTGCCCGAGCTGAAGATCCAGAATTTCGGGTATCTCTATCTGGCGGATGATGCGGCGTTCGCGGATGTCCTGCGCGCGAACCAGAGGGTTCAGGCGGCGGCGGGGGCCGGGACGCGGGTGCTGACGCCGGATCAGATCAAGGCCGAGTTTCCATTTATGATGGTGGACGATCTGGTGCTGGGCAGCCTGAACACCGTCGATGAGGGCTATTTCGACGGGTCCACCGTGTTTGACTGGTTCCACCGCAAGGCCCGCGAGGCGGGGGTGGAATATGTGGCGGACGAGGTGGTGGGGCTGGACGTTGCGGGCGGCAAGGTCACGGGCGTGCGGCTGAGATCGGGGCGGACGGTGGGGTGTGGGGTTGTGGTCAACGCCTCGGGCACGCGGGGGGCGAAGGTGGCGGCGATGGCGGGGATTGCCATTCCGATCGAGCCCCGAAAACGGTTCAACTGGGTGATTCAGGCGGAAACTCCGCTCGACCGGCCCTTGCCGCTGGTGATTGATCCGTCGGGGGTTTTCGTGCGCGAGGTGGGCGGCGGGACCTATATGGCGGGGGGGCATGCCGACGTTGATCCAGGCGTAGATTTCGACGATTTCGCCATGGATTACGGGCTGTGGATGGACAAGATCTGGCCCTATATCGCCACCCGCATCCCGGCCTTCGAGGCGGTGAAGGTGATCAGCGAATGGGCGGGGCAGTATGATTACAACCTGCTGGACCAGAACGCGATCATGGGGCCGCACCCGGAGGTGGCGAACTTCCTGTTCCTGAACGGGTTTTCAGGCCACGGGCTGCAGCAGTCCCCCGCTATGGGGCGGGCGACGGCGGAACTGATCGTGCACGGCTGGTACCAGACGCTGGACCTGACCGAGTTTCACTACCAGCGCATCGCCGAGGGGCGCGCGCTGGTGGAAGGGGCGATCATCTGAGGGCAGTCAGTTCGAAGCGGCGACTGCGGTCGGCGACTGGACGGCGAACATGTCCTTGGGGGCAAAGACGAAAACCAGCACCCCAACATAGACGGCGAGGAACAGGGCAATGGCACCATAGGTTCTTACGGGACGGGTCCGCGATTGCAGAACGTGTGTCATCTCGGGTTCTCCTGGACTTAGGTTAGTCGGGCAGCGACTCAGGTCCGATGGTCAGACATTACCACCAATGCGTGTGGTGTGGCTTCCCCAAGATTTCAGTGTCGGCGGAATTTTGTCCTTGCAGCTTGCGGAAGGGGCAAATTTTCGCCCGGTGGGGTGCCGTTTCTGCGGATGCAAACGAACCTTTTTCCGTCAGCGGTCACGGGTTTGAAAGACGATTCGTTTGATCGCGAATGGTTGACGCAAGGCCCTGAGAAGTCTGGACTAACCGGCATTCTGCCTGGAGAGGGCCAAACAAGGAGCCCGTCAGACGCGGTGGGGCGGGGTGGAACATGCCCACCCCACAGGATGCGCGTGCAGCGAAAAGGCGGAGATCTGCCTAGGTGCGGACGCCCGAGAATTTCGCCTGCCAGTCCGCCCGCTCTTCGTCGGTGATCTTGCGGAAGAGGTTCTCGGGCACGGTGAAACCGTGGCCTGCGGGCAGGGTGCGCATCGCGGCGTGGATGTCGGCGGGCCAGGTCCAGTCATCCGACCCCATTGCCTGCATCATCGTCGCGGCGGCGTCGGGGATGAACGGGGCTGACAAGATCGCGTAGACCCGGATCAGGTTCAGTGCGAGACGGATGATGCACTGCGCCTGTTCGGGGTCGGTTTTCACCACCGACCACGGGGCGGCGGCTTGCAGGTATTCGTTGCCGATGACCCAGATCGCGCGGAGTTCTGCCGCGGACTTGCGGACCTCCATCTGTTCCATGAACCGCGTATAGTCGGCGATCCGCGCGCCGAGATCGGCGATGAGGGCGGTCTCCAGTGGGCCGAAGCTGCCGCCTGCGGGCACGTCATTGCCGAATTTCGAGACGGCGAATTTGGTGACGCGGGAAACGAGGTTGCCAAGGACATCGGCAAGGTCCTTGTTCACGGATTGCTGGAAGTTTTCCCAGGTGAATTCGGAGTCGCTCGATTCCGGGGCGTGGGACAGAAGCCACCAGCGCCAGAAGGCGGACGGCAGGATCGACAGAGCCTGGTCCATGAAGACGCCGCGACCCTGGCTGGTCGAGAACTGGCCGCCGTCATAGTTGAGGTAGTTGAAGGACTTGAGGTAATCGACCAGCTTCCACGGCTCGCCCGACCCCAGGATCGTGGCGGGGAAGGACAGGGTGTGGAAGGGCACGTTGTCCTTGCCCATGAACTGGTAATAGGTCACGTCCGAGGCGCCCTTGTCGGTGCGCCACCAGCGTTCCCAGTCGGCGTCGGGCTTGCCATTCGCGTCCGCCCATTCGGCGGTGGCGGCGATGTATTCGATGGGGGCGTCGAACCAGACGTAGAAGACTTTCCCCTCCATCCCCGGCCAGGGCTGGTCGCCCTTCTTCACCGGGATGCCCCAGAACAGGTCGCGGGTGATGCCGCGGTCTTGCAACCCATCACCATCGTTCAGCCATTTCTTCGCGATGGACGTGGTCAGGATCGGCCAGTCTTTCTTGCTGTCGATCCAGGCTTCCAGCTTGTCGCGGAGGGAGCGTTGCTTGAGGTAGAGGTGCTTGGTTTCGCGGACCTCAAGGTTGGTGGAGCCGGAGATCGAGGAGCGCGGGTTGATCAGGTCGGTCGGGTCAAGCTGCTTGGTGCAATTCTCGCACTGGTCGCCGCGCGCCGCCGTGTAGCCGCAGTTCGGGCAGGTGCCGGTGATGTAGCGGTCAGGCAGGAAGCGGTTGTCGTCGATGGAGAAGACCTGCTTTTCGCTGACTTCCTCGATCAGACCATTTGCCGCCAGAACCCCCGCGAAATGCTGGGTCAGCTTGTGGTTCCGCTGGCTGGAGGATCGCCCGAAATGATCGAAGGACAGACGGAAGCCCTTTGCAATCTCGGCTTGCACTTCGTGCATCTCGGCGCAGAACTCCTCGACCGGCTTGCCTGCCTTGGCGGCGGCCAGCTCGGCGGGTGTGCCATGTTCGTCGGTGGCGCAGATGAACATCACCTCATGCCCCAGCGCGCGGTTGAAGCGGGCGAAGAGGTCGGCGGGCAGTTGCGAGCCGACGAGGTTGCCCAGGTGCTTGATCCCGTTGATGTAGGGAATGGCCGAGGTGATGAGGATGCGTGCCATGTCTGCGCCTTCGCTTGAGTCCGGCGTTTGATTAGCCCAAGCGCGGGAAAAGGGCCAGCGGGCTACGCCT
>JANMGI010000756.1:0-2138 GCA_031374565.1 Paracoccaceae bacterium
CGGACCATGCTGCGGGTTGATAGAACCTGCGCAAGGCTTGCGTGGCTGCCCGCAAGTCCTGGGTCCAGCTCGATTGCGCGCAGAAACATCGCTTCAGCTTGCGAGTCCGCCTCGGCCGACCAAAGCCGTGAAAGCTGGTGCGCCTTCAGCCAAAGGTCGTACGCAACAGGGTTCCCCGGCGTGCTCCGGGCATGGCGCAACAGGGTGATGTGGTTGACCTGGCTTGCCAGATTGGCAGCAACGGCCCCGGCCACGGATGAGCTGATTTCCTGCAATTCATGCTCGGCCACCGGGAAAAGGTGCGACCAGACCTCGCTGCCATCGCGGCAGTCGATGAGCGTGACAAACAACTTGCCGCCCCCGGTGCGCCAGTCCAGCACGCAGTCCACCGCGAAATCGGCGTCGATCACGCTGCCGACGGCGGTAAAGTCGATTGCCGCGGTCGAATCGAACCCGCTGCTTGGCCAGGGGATCACGATCCAGCAGCGGAACTTGGACAGGCAGGATTTGGCCAGAAACGCAAAGCCTTCGCCCAGATAGTCCTTGCTGGCATCGACATAGCGCGTCAGCGGCGGCCGGATGGTGATCCGCGGTGGTCCGTTGCGGGTCAGGGGCGCGATGGTGCGGGCCGATGCGGAACCCGGGCGTTGCAGCGACACCTCGCCACTCTTGATCGCGACAAGCAGATCGTTCGACGCTTCGCTCGGCTCGCTGTCCAGCTCTTCGGCCAATGCATGCTCCAGCAGGCTGAACTGCCGTAGCGCCGCCGACTGGTCGCCGCGAAGGGCGTGGAACCGCATGATGAACTGGTGTGCAAGCTCATGGCTGGGTTCTATCCGGACCAACTCTTCGGCGGTCCGAGTGTCGGTCAGGGCATTGGCCGCAATCAGCTTTTCCAGCTGGTCGGTCAGCGCAGAGGTCAGGACCGACCGCAACTGTGACCGTTCGATCTGCAACCAGGCCTCGAAGACGGGGGCGCTGGGTTGGGACGGCCCGAACAACTCGCCCTGCCAAAGAACAGAGGCGGACAGCAGCGCGTTCTGGTCATGGCCGCTGGTGGTGATCAGTTCCTTGAACCGGCGCACATCCAGATCAAAGGCCGCCCCACGCAACGCGACCGAAAAGCGATCTGCCTCGACAAGTGCCTCACCCTCGGGGCCCAGCACTTCGCGCAATTCCCGCAGCGCCTGACGCAGACTGCTGCGCGCGAGCGCTTCCGGGGCAGGGTCCCATAACAAGGACGCAAGCTGCTCGCGGTTCATCCGGCAGCCTGGACTAAGCAGAAGCAGGCCAAGCAGGCAGCGCGCCTTGCGGGTCTTGAACACGACCTCTTCGCCCGTAGCGATGCGGGCGACCCGGCAAGAGCCAAGGAGATCGACTTGAAACCGGAACATGCAGGAGGTCCCCCGTCACCTCACTTGCAAGGTTGCACAGAGCCTTGGGGGCTTTCAACAGCCGAACGGCCAGTTGGCCAGCGTTATCCTGCGGTTGTGGCCTTCGGGTTGCGGAAATCCTGCGGCGGGAAGCCCTTGTCAGCGGGTGAAGAACGGCTTCGCCATCATCGTCGGCGGAACCGGCACACCCATCCGCGTCAGGATAGAGGGCGCAAGGGCCAGTTGATCCAGAACCTCATCTTCGCCCAGCAAGCCACTGTTTCCAAAATAATAAAACGCAAAGTCGCGCTGGTCTTCACCCGTCCCGCCATGATGCCCGCGCGCATCCTGTCCGTGGTCGGCGGTGATGATCAGCTCATAGCCGTTCTGCCGCCAGCGGTGGATGAACGGGGCAAGGATGGCGTCGAGGTGAAAACAGGCATGGTCCATCTCTTCGCAGTCATGAAAGAAGCGGTGGCCCATGCTGTCCAGGGTGCAGGTATGCAGGATGCCGTAGTCTATCTCCTTGATTTCGCACAATCTTGTCAGTGTTCCGAACAGATCGTAGTCCGACGGAGTCATCTGGTTTGCATGGCCATAGCCATGCATCGTGTGAAACCGGCCATGGGTGATCGGCCCGCCGGGTTCATCGTATTCGATGTCACGCACCACATCGAAGGGCGCGCGGTTGAAAAATTCGCTCCAGTAGCTGTGCGTGACCGCCCCGGTTGTCTTGCCGGCCTTGCTCAAGGCACTGAAAACATC
>JANMGI010000089.1:0-4784 GCA_031374565.1 Paracoccaceae bacterium
GGCGCTGGCGGGCGGGGTCTGTTTCGAGACCTGGGTGACGGTCGAGGTCGACTAGGTCAGGGGCAAGTGGGTTTCGTCCTGGCCGGGTGGGCCTGCACTGATCCCGCCCGCAGATAGCCGCTGAATTTCGCCAATGCGGCACGCCAGCGGGCGTGACGGGTTGCGCGCAGTTCCGTCAGGTGGACCATCCGGTGATGGGCATAAGGGTCCTTGGGCTGGCCGTCCGGGTGGTGGGCGGCAGTGGCGCGAAGAAGATCAAGATTGACGCCGTGCATGGATTTCGTCCCAAGGTTGGTTTTCCCCTTTGGAATGCCAGAAAACCTGCGATACTTCGAATCAGGATTTTCCTTAGAACGAAAGGTGGGCTTACGTGTCGCGCTGGCGTGATCTACCGTCCCTGTCCTTGCTGCGGGCCTTCGATGCAACCGCGCGGCATGGCAGTTTTGCGCAAGCAGGGCGGGCGCTGAACGTGACACATGCGGCAGTCACGCAGGCCGTGCGCGCGCTGGAGGCGGACTTGGGCGTGTCACTGGTGCAGCGGGCGGGACGAACGGTGGCACTGACCGACGCCGGTGAGGCGCTGGCGCGCAGTCTGGCAGAGGGGTTCGGCACCATCGCCAGCGGGGTCGAAACGCTGCGCCGGGTCGAAGCGCGCCGAGTGGTACGGGTCACCACGACAACCTTCATCGCAGAAACCCATGTCATGCCGCGCCTGCCAGAGTTCTGGGCGAAGCACTCCGGGATCGAGGTGGCAATGTCGCCGAACCCATCGAAGATCGATCTGGCGCGGGATGGCTTCGACATGGCAATTCGCGCCTTGGGTGACGGATGGGTGGAAGGGCCGGACGAAGAAATCAGGCCGCTTTGCCGGTCGCAGGTCATTGCGGTCTGCGCGCCGTCGCTGGCGAACACGGGTCTTGATCCGCAGGACATGCCCTGGGTGATCGGGGCGGACAGGCACCTGGAACTGGCTGAGGTTGCGGGCACAGGACTTGATGTGGCCCGGCTCAAGCGGGTGGAGGTGGGGAGCCCGTATCTTGAAATGTCGGCCTGTCGGCAGGGTCTGGGGGCGGGCACGGCGACCGAGATCATCTGCCGGGCGGATCTTGAGGCCGGGCGTCTGGTGCGCCTGCCGCTGTCCGGGCTGCCAATTGTCACCTATGCCGTCGTCCTACCGCGCGGACCCCGCCGGGCGGCGGTGGAGCAGTTCGCAGACTGGCTGGCGACGATCTTCTAGACCGCCGGGCCCCGGACCTTACGCCTTGTCGCGCACCATGAGCTGAGAGCCATCGCCCTTCTGCACGTCGAACCGTCCCGTGCGCTTCAGAAGGTCCGAAAGCCGGGCAGAACCGTAGCTGCGGCTGTCGAAGTCGGGATAAAGCTGGGTCAGGACCTGACCAAGCTGGCCGAGGGGATAGGTATCTTCCTCGATCCCGATCTTCTTCATCGCGGCAAGGACAAGCGGGATCGCCCTGGAGGGTGGGTCCTTCTCGGCCTTCGCAGGCTCTTTCGCAGGTTTTGCGGGCGTCGGCGTTTCAGCAACGGCTTCGGGGGCTGCGGTCAGGTTTTCCAGAAACAGAAAGCGGTTGCAGACATTGCGCAGGCTTTCGGGCGTCTTCTTTTCGCCGACGCCGATCACTTGCAGCCCGTCTTCGCGGATGCGGCTGGCCAGGCGGGTGAAGTCGCTGTCGGACGAGACGAGGACGAAGCCATCAACCTTGCCCGCGTGCAGGATGTCCATCGCGTCGATCACAAGGCCGATGTCGCTGGCGTTCTTGCCCTTGGTGTTGGCCGATTGCTGGTGCATCACAAGGCCAAGACTGCGGGCCTTTTCCTTCCACTGACCCAGGTTGGCGCTGGACCAGTCGCCATAGACGCGGCGGACCGAGGGCTCTCCCAACCCGGCGATTTCATCCAGCACGGCCTCGATGTGGCGGGCGGGGATGTTGTCGGCGTCGATCAGGACAGCCAGGCGGGATGTGCGGGTGTCAGCGGGCATGGGGCCTCCACAGGTTGCCTCCGGGGTCGCCCTCGGGGTTGCCCCCTTGTCGCCGAGCCGTCGTCGCAAGGAAAGCGCAATCGCTTGGTTGACATAGGGTGACGGGCGGGCAACATCGCCCGAAGTCACGCAGGGGCGCTTTTGGAATGATCGGTGGGTTGCAGATGCTGCGCGGCGTGGCCGCGACGCTGGTCGTGCTGTTCCACCTGCAAGCTGCAGCCGTGTTCGAGGGGCATGATCCGGGCATCCTGCGTTGGTTTGTGGGCGGCGAAGTGGGCGTGGACGTGTTCTTCGTCCTGTCCGGCTTCGTGATCTTTCACGCGATGCGGGGGCGGGAGGACAGGGGGCCTGGGTGGTTTCTGCGCCAGCGGTTCTGGCGGATCGTGCCACCCTATTGGGCGGTGCTGGCGCTGACGCTTCTGGCGATGGCAGCGCATGGCATGATGCAGGGCGATTGGTCGGAATGGCCGGACCTGTGGCGGATCGTGCTGTCGGTGCTGCTCTTGCCGTTGCCGGATCACGTGATGGCGGTCGCCTGGACGCTGACGGTCGAAGGGCTGTTCTACCTGGTCTTTGCCGCAACCTATTTCCGCTTCGGGGCGCGCGGGGCGATTTTAGCGCTGGCGCTGTGGTCGGCGGGCACGCTGGGATTGAAGCTGATGCATCTGGGGCTGCCTCCGGTGCTGGGGGTGATCCTTTATTCCGGCGTGATCGAGTTTCTGTATGGCGGGCTGATTGCGCTGGCGATCTCGGCGGGCTGGCGGGCGGGCGCGGTTCCGGCGCTGGTGCTGGGGGTGCTGGGGCTTGCCGCTGTCGTCTTCGGGTATGTCAGCATCTACGCCGGTCGGTCCTGGGTTGCGGGCCTGCCCTCGGCGGCGCTGGTCTACGGGCTGGCGGCGGGGGGCTGGCGGATGCCGAACTGGGTGATGGTATGGGGCGAGTCGTCCTATCTTTTGTATCTGCTGCACCTTCTGGTCTTTTCCGTCGCAGGCACCCTTCTGCGCATGGCAGGGGTGGAGCCCTACGGATCGGTCACGGCACTGCTGGGGCTGGGAGCATTGTCGATTGCAGTGTCGGTCGCAGCATCACTGTGGCTGGAGCGGCCCTACCTGCGCTGGACGAAAGGCCGCTAGCTGGAGAGTTGAGGATCGCACTTGACCCCGGCGAGCAAGGTTTCCAGCCGGTCGATCACGGTGGGGTCGGTGTCCGAGATCACGAAGGATGCCACCTGGATCGGGGCGTGCAGATGCGGCTTCAGAACGGTCTGGCCGCAGATCAGCAGCGCGCCCGTTTCGCCGACATGGGACGCGGTGAAGCGGCTCATCTGGCCGTCGAAAGTCGGGGAAAGCTGGATCACCAAGGCGGCCCCCAGCCCCTTTTCGTCGATTCGGCGGATCGAGCGGATGTCGTCGCCTGCGGCGGTGAATTCGTCCGCGCCGAAGACAAGGCTGATCAGCGGCGGCTGGGCCTGCGCCGGGCTGGCAAAAAGCGCAAGAGCAAGGGCAAGGCGGCGCATCAGTCCTCCATCCGGAAAAGGTAGCGGTGCGGGGGGCGATGGCAAGTCAGGCGATGAGGGGGAGGGCCTTGGCGGCAAGGGCCGCGAGGGCTGCATCGGGCGTCAAGGACAGCAAAAGCCCGCGCTGTCCGGCGTTGATCCAGACACGTTCGGCGGTGCAGGCGGTGGCCTCAAAAGCGGTGGGAACGGCGCGCTTCTGCCCGAAAGGGGAAATCCCGCCGACGTGGTAGCCGGTCAGCTTTTCGGCCTTGGGCGCAGGCATCATGGCGGCAGACTTGCCGCCGAACGCCGCTGCCACGCGCTTCATGGAAAGTTGGCGGTCCGAGGGGATGACGCAGCAGGCGGGTTTGCCATCGACCTCGACCATCAGGGTCTTCAGCATCACGGCAGGGTCGATCCCCAGCGCTTGCGCGGCTTGCAAGCCCGTCGCCTCGGCCTTGGGGTCGTAGGGGTAGGGGTGGAGCGTGACCTCGATCCCAAGCGCGGAAAGGGCGCGGAGAGCGGGGGTGGAGGTGCTGCTCATGCCAGGGGTTCCGGGAAGGGCGATTGGACCCGCACACCTGTCGCAAGGAAGGCACGGTCGCCGGTGACGACGGTTGCTTCCCGGGCAAGGGCGGTCGCGGCGATCTGAAGGTCGGCCCCGGCATTGCCGATGCGCGCGGAGAGTTGGCCCCAGATGCGCGCGGCATCGGCGTCGAAGGGCAGGATGCGGTCGGAGAAAAGCTGAGTGGTGCGGTCCAGCCAGACGCGCAGGTCGCCTGCGAAAGCGGGATCGCGCGGGGCCTGCTGGGCGATCCCTCGTTCAATCTCGCCCAGGGTGATGACACTGAGAAAGAGCGCGTCATCCGGCTTGTCTGCCAGCCAGCGCATGACGTGAGGCGTGCGGTCGGGGCGGCGAAGGGCGGAGAGGACGTTGGTGTCGAGGATGTAGATCAAAAGCTGACGTCGCGCGGCTTTGCTATCGACCGGTCGAAACTGCCTCCGGGAAAAGCCAGCAAATGGTCGGCGAAGCTACCCCGGCTTTGGCCAGCCCCAGCAACAAGCCGGGCGTATTCCGTTGCAGACAGGACCACGACAGCGGGCTTGCCGCGCCGAGTGACTTCCTGTGGCTTGCCGCCAAGGGCAGCAGTGACCACTTCAGAAAAGCGGTTCTTGGCGTCCTGAAGTGTCCACATGACCTGTACCTAGCTAGCCAGATAGCTAGCTAGATAGGTCGTGGTCATCGGCATGTCAAGCCTAGTAAACCACAACCGCGCGGATCGACTTGCC
>JANMGI010000104.1:0-7300 GCA_031374565.1 Paracoccaceae bacterium
CGACTGGATCACCTTCGGCAAATTCATCAATGCCGGACAGGTCTGCATCTCGCCCGACCACCTTTATGTGCACGCATCAGTCCGCGACACCTTTGTAACCATGCTTCGGGCGCGCATCATCCGGGCCTTTGGCGAGGGCGAGGCCTCCCCCCACCTGTCGCGCATCGTCTCGCCCGGCCATGCCGCGCGCCTGTCCGCCCTGATCGCGGACGCGATGGCGAAAGGGGCGACCGCCCCCCTGGCGGCAGGTCAGAACGGCCAGTCCATCGGACCCCATCTGATCGAGGGCACAACCCCCGACATGCGCCTGTCACAAGAGGAAATCTTCGGCCCGATCCTTCCGATCTTGCCCTACAACGATCTGGACAGCGTGCTGGCAAAGATCAATTCCCAGGACAAACCGCTGGCGCTTTACATCTTCGACCGTGACCGGCCCCGGGTGGACAGGATCATTCAGGCCACCACGTCGGGCGCGGTCGGGGTGAACCTGACGCTGGCGCAGTATTCCCACTTGAACCTGCCTTTCGGCGGGGTGAACACATCGGGGATCGGTGCCGCACATGGGCAGGCAGGCTTTCGCGCCTTCAGTCATGAAAGGGCGGTCCTGACCAACCGCTTCCTGCTACTCCCTCTGGTTTTCCCGCCCTACACTCCCCGCGTGATGCGACTGTTGGCCCTGATCAAGCGGGTCCTCGGATGACCTTTCACTACATCATCGTCGGGGCGGGCTCTGCCGGGTGCGTGCTGGCCAACCGTTTGTCGGCCAACCCCGCCACCCGCGTCTGTCTGGTCGAGGCCGGCCCCCCCGACCGCAACCCGATGATCCACATGCCCTTCGGACTGGCAGCACTTGCCCACATGCGCTGGTTGAACTGGGGGTATGAGACCGCCCCCGAACCGCAACTGCTGAACCGCCGCCTTTTCTGGCCGCGCGGGCGGGTTCTGGGCGGCTCCAGCTCGATCAACGCGATGATCTACATGCGCGGCCACCCGCTGGACTATCGCGACTGGGCCGCAGCGGCGGGCGGGGATTGGGACTGGCCCAAGGTCCTTGGGGTGTTCAAGGATCTCGAGGACAATCAGACGCTGTCGGGCGATCACCATGGCCAAGGCGGCCCCCTGACGGTCAGCGACCTGCGCCTGCCGAACCCGCTTAGCCATGCGTTTGTTCAGGCCGGGGTCGAATGCCAGTTTCCCATGAATCCGGATTTCAACGGCCCCGACCAGTCAGGTGTGGGCCTGTTTCAGGTGACCCAGCGCGACGGCCAGCGTTTCAGTGCCGCCCGCGCCTTTCTTGATCCGGTGCGAAGCCGCCCGAATCTGACCCTGATCACCGGCGCGCAGGTGCACCGCGTTCTCTTCACGGATCGCCGCGCCACCGGCGTCCAGCTGCGCGACCGGACCCTGCCCTTGGCGACGGGTGGCGAGGTAATCCTGTCAGGCGGCGCAATCAACTCGCCGCAACTGCTGATGCTGTCGGGCATCGGCCCCGGCGCGAACCTCCAGGCAATGGGCATCCCGGTGGTCCATGACGCGCCCGAGGTCGGGGGAAATCTGGCCGATCACCTCGACATCACCGTTCAAGCGGCGCTGAAGGGACGCGAGGCCATCGGCATTTCCCCCAGTTTCCTGCCGCGCGCGGTGCGGGCAAGCTGGGCTTATCTGCGTCGGGGTCAGGGCGAGTTCACCTCGAACATCGCCGAAGCGGGCGGCTTCGTTCGGTCTGATCCGGGCCGCGACCGTCCAAACCTGCAATTCCACTTCATCCCGGCCTACCTGCATGACCACGGCAGGCGGTTGTCGCTGGGCTATGGCCTGACGCTGCATGTCTGTGATCTTTTGCCGAAAAGCCGGGGGCGGATCACGCTGGCCAGCCCTGACCCGATGGCCCCGCCCCGGATTGCCGCAAACTACCTTGGCCACCCCGATGACCTGCCTGTCCTCTTGAACGGGTTGAAGCTTGCGCGGGCCATAACCCAGGCCCCTGCCCTTGCCCGCTTCATCCGACAGGAAAATCTTCCCGGCCCCTCGGTCGCTACCGATACCCAACTGGAAGCCGATATCCGCGCCCGGGCCGAAACGATCTACCACCCGGTCGGCACCTGCCGGATGGGGCTTGATCCGGGATCGGTCACTGATCCAGAGGGCCGTGTCCGGGGCGTAGAAGCGCTGCGGGTCGTCGATGCCTCGCTGATGCCGCAGATCATCGCGGGCAATACAAACGCGCCAACGATGATGATCGCCGAGACGATCGCGCGTCGGATACTGGGTCGCAGCCTGTAACAGTCGCGGACATCGGACTGTCACACAGCTTTTACAATACTGCAATCTAAGCGTCACGCCGGTTGGCTACTGCCGATCTTGCGCAGCCAAGACTGGCCGCCCGCAATCAGGAGTTCGCAATGAAGACGTTTCACCTTTCCGCCTCGGTGCTGGCCTTTGCCGCCGCCGCAGCGATGCCCGCCTTTGCCCGTGACCAGGTCCAGGTGACCGGGTCGTCGACCGTGCTGCCCTATGCCACCATCGTTGCCGAAGCCTTTGGCGAGAACTTCGACTTCCCGACTCCGGTCGTGGAAGGTGGCGGTTCGGGTGCCGGTCGCAAGAAGCTGTGTGAAGGCGTCGGCGAAAACACCGTTGACGTCGCCAACTCGTCCAGCCGCATCTCGCAGTCCGACATCGACCTGTGCAAGGCGAACGGCGTGGAAGAGATCATGGAAGTCCGGATCGGCTATGACGGGATCGTCTTCGCCTCGGCAGTCGCTGGCGCAGACTTCGCCCTGACGCCCGCCGATGTGTACCTCGCCTTGGCTGCCAAGGTCGCCAAGGACGGTGCGCTGGTCGACAACGCCAACGCCACTTGGGCCGAAGTGAACGCCGCCCTGCCCGCTCAGGACATCCTGGCCTTCATTCCCGGCACCAAACACGGTACCCGCGAAGTCTTCGACATCAAGGTGATCGAAGCGGGCTGCAAGGAAACCGGCGCGATGGACCTGTATCTTGCCACCGCCGAAGGCGCGGACGACAAGGAAAAGGAAGGCAACGCCAAGAAGGCCTGCCACGAGCTGCGCACCGACGGCAAATCGGTCGACATCGACGGCGACTACACCGAGACCCTTGCCCGTCTTGATGCCGACAAGAACGCCGTCGGCGTGTTCGGCCTGTCGTTCTACCAGAACAACACCGACAAGCTGAAAGTGGCCACGATGTCGGGGATTGTTCCCTCGACCGAAAGCATCGCGTCGGGCGAATACCCGGTGTCGCGCCCGCTGTTCTTCTACGTGAAGAAAGCGCACATCGGCGTGATCCCCGGCCTGAAGGAATACATCGAGTTCTTCGTCAGCGATGACATGGCCGGCCCGGATGGCCCGCTGGCCGCCTACGGCCTTGTGTCCGACCCCGAGCTTGCCGCGACCCAGGCTGCCGTAGCGGCGGAAACCCCGATGGGCGCGCTGGAGTGATCTGAAACATCGGGCGGGACCTTCGGGTCCCGCCCTGCTTTCCCCCCTCCCTGAACCGCGGAAGCCTGCATGTCCGTCTTCATGACCATCGTTGCCATCGTCATCCTGGCCTCTGCCGCCTTCTTTTTGTCCCGGCAGCGCGCAATGACATCGGTAGGCGGCAATCCGCGCCATCTCCACTCCTTGCCGCTTTACTACGGCTGGTATGGCACCTTTTCGGTCCTGATCCCGACGCTGTCCGTCCTGGTGATCTGGCTTCTTGTGCAGCCGGTCGTGCTGGAAAAGCGCATCTCTGGCAACCTTCCCGCCGCACTGGTTTCCGATGCCTCCAAGGCTGAACTGACCATGGCCGATGTGCGCCGCGTGGCGGGTGGCCTTGATACCGTCGTGGCACAAGGCTTGCTGAACGAAGACGGCGCGGGTGCGCTCAGTTCCGGCTCGACCAACGTGCGGGAACTGCTGGCGTCGGTCGGCGTGGCGCTTGGCGAAGAGGTGACGCCAGACGTGCTGGCTGCCGCCCAGGACTATCGCGCCCTCTCCCATTGGGGCGCTGCCGGCCGCACTATTCTGGTGCTGGCACTTGCGCTTCTTGGCGCTTACTGGGGCGTAAGTCGCGCCGACAAGGATTTCCGGGCCCGCAACCGGGTCGAACAGGTCATCCTCGCGCTCCTGATCGCTGCGTCCTCCATCGCCATCCTGACCACGGTCGGCATCGTCTGGTCAATGGTGTCGGAAACCTATGACTTCTTTACCAAGTATCCGATTCAGGATTTCCTCTTCAGCCTGACCTGGTCGCCCAATTTCCAGGGCGGATCGGATCTTGGCATCCTGCCGCTGATCTGGGGCACACTATACATCACCGTGATCTCGATGCTGGTCTCGGTCCCGATCGGCCTTTACGCCGCGATCTACCTGGCCGAATACGCCTCGCGTCCGGTGCGCAACTGGGTCAAACCGCTGATCGAGATCATTGCGGGCATTCCCACCGTGGTCTTCGGCATCTTTGCCCTTGTCACCGTAGGCCCCTTCCTGCGCGACTGGTTCGCCCAGCCGCTGGGTCTTGGCAACTCTGGCTCTTCGGTCATGACCGCAGGCATCGTGATCGGCATCCTTAACATCCCCTTCATCTCGTCGCTCTCGGACGACATCATCAACGCCGTGCCCCAATCCTTGCGGGATGGCAGCCTTGGCCTTGGTGCGACCAAGTCGGAAACCGTGCGGCAAGTGATCCTCCCCGCCGCTTTGCCCGGCATTGTCGGCGCGATCCTTATGGCCGCAAGCCGTGCCATCGGCGAGACGATGGTGGTCGTCATGGGTGCGGGCGCTGCGGCCAAGCTTAGCCTCAACCCGTTCGAAGCGATGACCACGATGACCGTGAAGATCGTCGGCCAGCTGACCGGCGACACCGACTTTGCGGCACCCGAAACGCTTGTCGCCTTCGCCCTAGGCATGACGCTTTTCATCATCACGCTTTGCCTGAACATCTTCGCCCTCTGGATTGTCCGGAAGTATCGGGAGCAATACGAATGACCGACATCTCCTCCGCCCCCGGCTTCAGCGCAGGCTCACGGCAGTCCATCCTGACCGCAAGCGACAATATGAAGCGCCGCAATGCTGCCGAAACCCGGTTCAAGGCTTACGGTATCGTGGCCATCGTGATCGCCCTCGGCTCGCTGGCGATCATGCTTTTCACCATTTTCCGGGACGGCACATCCTCGTTCACCCAGGCGCAGCTTTCCTTTCCGATGGAGCTTTCGGCCAAGGTTCTTGACCCGAAGGGCAATCGCAACCGCGACGAGATGTCCAAGGTCACGACGGTTGGTTACTCCAAGGTGCTGGTGGCTGCACTTTTGGCGGAACTGCAAAAGCAGGGCATTGCGCAGGACGGCGTGTCCGACAAGGACATCGGTGAGCTGATCTCGAAGGATGCTGCGGGCGTCTTGCGGGCGCAGGTTCTGGCCAATCCTGCACTCGTCGGCACCACGATTGACGCTGACGTGCTGGCCGGGGGCAGGATAGACGGCTTCCTGAAAGGCCGCGTCACCCTGGAAACGGCGGAACGCGATAGCCTCGTCTCCCCAGATCAGCTGCGCCTGGCCGAGAAGTTGCGGGACGCGGGCCTGCTGACCTCGGGCTTTAACTGGAGCTTTTTCACCAACGCTGATGCGTCCGACCAAAGGCCTGAGGCGGCTGGCCTTGGTGTGGCCCTTCTCGGCTCGGCTTACATGATGCTGATCGTGCTGGTGACCTGCGTGCCCGTGGGTGTCGCCGCCTCGATCTATCTTGAGGAATTCGCGCCAAAAAACCGCTGGACCGACGCCATCGAGGTCAACATCTCGAACCTTGCTGCCGTGCCCTCCATCGTCTTCGGTATCCTCGGTCTGGCGATCTTCATCAACTTCGCCGGAATGCCGAACTCGTCGTCACTGGTCGGTGCGCTTGTGCTGTCGCTGATGACCCTGCCCACGATCATCATCGCGACCCGTGCCTCGATCAAGGCCGTGCCACCTTCAATCCGTGACGCGGCTCTTGGTGTTGGCGCATCGAAGATGCAGACCGTGTTTCATCACGTCCTGCCGCTGGCGATGCCGGGCATCCTGACCGGCACGATCCTTGGCCTTGCCAGTGCCCTCGGGGAAACGGCACCGCTTCTCCTCATCGGCATGGTGGCCTTCGTCGACAACTACCCCTCGGCCCCGCCGGAAGGCTTTCTTGACCCCGCAACCGCGCTTCCGGTGCAGGTCTACAGCTGGGCCAGCCGTTCTGACCCCGCCTTCATCGAACGCTCAAACGGCGCGATCATCGTGCTGCTGGTCTTCCTTGTGGCGATGAACGTAGTTGCCATCCTTCTGCGCCGGAAGTTTGAGCGTCGCTGGTAGGACTACCCAAGCAACGGCAGCATCAGCGCGAAAAGCTCCGCCTGTGAAGTTATCCCGCAGCGTTGGTAAAGTTGCTTGCGGAACACTTTTACCGTCTGTGGCGACACACCCAGCTTCAGACCGATGGACGGCGTTGAATGCCCGCGCAGGATCAACAGCGCTACCATCGCCTGCCGGGGCGACAAGGCGATGCCGTGCCGACGCGCCGCCGCGATCAACAGGGCGGGGGTATCTTCGACCGGACCTTTCCCACCGTCCAGCCCCCGCCATTCGGCCCGGGCAAGTGCTGCGATCACTGGGCTTAACCGCCGACACACCGCAAGATCGTCTGCCGAAAACGCCCGGCCTGACCGTGCATCCCGCCCAAGGCAAAGGTTTAGCGACAGTCCTTCGGCCAGCGGCAAGGCAAAGGCAATTTCATCGATCAACGTCGTCGCACCGAAATATTCGGTGAAATACCGGCTGCGCTGAAAGGCGTCCGGTGCAATGTCGCGGATGCGGTAGGCTCCCTCAGCTGCACGCGAAAGATGCAGTTCATAGTAGGGATCAAGCCGGTAAGCCCCTGCCAGATACTGGGTTTCCAGACCTGCGAAGACCTGTGGATTCTTCGCCCGATGCAATAGCGCAAGCGGCGGCCCGGCATCTCGGTAAGCCATCACGATCAGATTGTCAGGCGCTGCAAAGGCACCGCACAGGTCCCAAAGCGCCGCCACGAAGCCCTCCTGCCGAAGCGTGGAAATTGCCACCGCAAGGCAAGTCTCAACGCTGGGCTCAGTGGTCATGCAACATACCTCAATGGGGGTATATACCCCCACCACTCCCAAAGTTACAGTCACATCAAGATTCGCGGGGGTATCCCGAGACGAAGGAGCATCGCCATGCGACTGGCCCTCTGGCAAGGCACATCCCCCTGTGGAGACGTTGACGCCGCCTGCGCCCAAGCCGAAGCGGCCCTGGCCGCCG